>CAYMWG010000016.1:0-20032 GCA_964393765.1 uncultured Phycisphaeraceae bacterium | reverse complement strand
CCAACGGCAGCGTCTACACCCTGCCCGGACTGACTTCCTTTGACTACAACGTCTCAGGTGCCGGCGACACACTCGGCAACAGTCGTGCGGGCAAGGTTCCCAACCGGACGATCGCGGCGAGCACCTACTCCGATCAGGCGCTGGTCCCCGCCGGCTCCACCTACATCACCGAGGGCGGCGCGCCCTTGGCCTACACCACCAACCTCCCCCTCCGCAACCTGATCGCCGGCGACTTTGACGGCAACGGCCTTCGCGACTGGAACGACAGCGCGGAGATGATCGAGGCGTGGCGCAAGCGCACCGCCGCTGCCCCCTACACCCCCGCCGCGGCGTCGGGCTCCCTCGCCGCGCTCGCTGTCTCGACCGGCGAAGCCGCCAACGCCAACGATGTGTGCATCGAGATCCTCGGAGACTTTAACGGCGACGGCTCCTTCAACAACTTCGACCTCCGCTACTTCGCCGACGGCCTCGCCAAGGACCCGGTCTCGGGCCTCATCAACCGCAAAGACGGCTTCTACCGCCTCGATGATGCCCTTGACACCCAGACCGCCGGCGCGGACATCAGTGTCTTCAACACCATACTCGCCACTGGCAAGCCCTACGCCAAGGGCGACGCCCGAGGCGACGTTTCCAACGTGCTCGCCCGCGTGACCCCCGGCTTCCAGCCCATCGGTGCCGACGGTTACACCACCGTCGCGGCCGATGCCAACACCATCAACGCCTCCGACATCAACTACGTTTACGCCCAGTTCAAGCAGGCGGTCGCCCCCGCCGCCGTTCGCCAAACGCTTGTCACGGACGGCGCGGCCAACTGGAGCAACCTGGCCGAGGCCGTCAGCTTCGACCTCTCCGCCGACATGACCGGCGACCTGATCGTCAACCAGGCCGATATCGATGAACTCGTCGAAGTCATCCTCGGCACGACGATGGCCGACGTGAACCTCGACGGCATCAGCGACTGCGCCGATCGTGCCATTGCCGTGACCAACCTCGGCCTCGCGGGCGGCTGGGCCCAGGGCGATGTCGACGGCGACGGCGTGGTGACCAACGCGGACGTGGAAGGCATCGCCCGCACCCTTTGCCCGGCCGACTGGGACGGAGATTGCTCCCGCGGCGTGCCCGACATCTTCGCCTACCTGAGCGATTGGTTCGCCCAGGACATCGGCGCGGATATCGACAACTCCGGCACGGTCGCCGTGCCCGACATCTTCGCATTCCTGTCCATCTGGTTCGCCGGCTGCTGAGTCAGCGGACCTCCAGTCTCGACATCCTGAATGTGTGTACGGGACCCCGGCGCAAGCGTGCCGGGGTTCCTTTCATTCCAGTGAGTCCGATCAGTTCGCCTGCGCGACGGACTCGGCCTCGGGCGATGCCGAACGCGGCACGCCCAGATACGCCAGCGACCGCTCCATGATGCGTCGCACGACCGGTCCGGCGGTCGCGGCGCCGTAGTGCTTGCGGGCGGCAACAAGGCTCGGGCCCGGATCATCGATCACCACGATGACGACCAGTCGTGGCTCTTCGACCGGGCCGCCAGCGATGAACGACGAGTTGTATTGGCCTTGGAAGTAGCCGTCAGAACCTTTGGGGCGCCTCTTGCCCTTGGGCGCGGGACCGAGCGGGATCTCCGCCGTGCCGGACTTGCCGAACGCCTCGTAACGCAGGTGGACGGCCTGGTCCTTCTTCGTGAGCCGCTGATCGAGATTGTGCGTCACGCCCCGCATCGTGTCGCGTGCAAGTTCCGCAACCTCGCGCGGAAGCACGCGGATGCCGGGAACAATGCCGCCTCCCGGCGCATCCGCCGCGACCGCCCGCATCGTGATCGGCGGCAGCGTCCCGGCCAGTTCACCCGGGCGGGCGAAGGCCGAGAAAGCCCTCGCCATCTGGATCGGCGTCACCGCGACCTCATGCCCCATCGCGACCGAGGTCTGTGTGTACTTGGACCACGACTTCTTGGTCGTCACCAGCCCCGTTGATTCTCCGGTCAGGCCGATGCCCGTACGCTTGCCGAAGCCGAAGCGAAGGACGCC
This sequence comes from uncultured Phycisphaeraceae bacterium, assembly GCA_964393765.1. Classification (GTDB taxonomy): domain Bacteria; phylum Planctomycetota; class Phycisphaerae; order Phycisphaerales; family UBA1924; genus JAHBXL01. Next base: position 18,002 of record CAYMWG010000016.1, on the reverse strand, counting down.
GTCTCGCAACTCATCAAAGCCCAGCCTGCTCGTGACCTTCACCATTCCGATGTTCGAGGAGTTGACCAGCACCTCGCGCCACGTCATGGTGTCACGAGCCGTCACATCGTTGACCGGGCGGCCGTAGGGTGTGTGCCAACTGCCGCCCTCCGTGTCGATCCGCTCATCAAGCGTTGCGGCACCGGCCTCTGTCGCGACCGACCACATGAACGCCTTGAACGTCGAGCCCGGCTCGTAGACATCCTCCACGCATCGATTGCGAGCAAGAGACGGCTCCTCCGCCCGCGCCTTGTCGACGTTGATCGTGATGTAGCGAGGCCTGCCCCCCGACTCCTGCCCGATCGGCACATCCCACTTGTAAGGCACAGCCCCGGGTACCGAGCGGATGACATCCACGATTGAGAGCACCTCGCCGGTGCGTGGGTCCATCACCACCGCCCGTCCGCCCGCGGCCTGGGCCTCGTCCACACCGCGATTGACTTCCTCCAGCACGATGCGCTGGACCTCCAAATCAATGGAGAGGCGGACATCGCTGCCTCGCTGCGGGGCGGAGTATCCCGCTGGGCTGACCCAGAGGGGCCGGCCCTTTGCGTCGCGGACATACTCAAGACGGCCCGCGGTCGGCTGCACCTCGGCGTTGAGCATCTTCTCGACGCCCAGCAGGCCGTCGTGCTCCGTGCCGACCTTGCCCAGAAGGCCGGCGACCAGGCCGGCGGCCGGGCCCTCGCGGAGTTGGCGGGTCTCGAGGTGAACACCGGGCAGGTTCAGCCCTTTCACGACATCCACGCGCCAATCCTCAAGCACACCCGCATTCGCACCATGGTTCAGGGGCACATAGCGGTGCAGCGGATGGTCCGCCTTGGTCCATGGGTCGTCATCGTTCTCCGCCACGAGAGTCTTCTCATTCTCGGAGAGTTTGGGAGCGAGCCGACGCATGATCTCTTCAAAGGGGATATCCGTCGCGTCGGCGAGTTGCTCGATCGCGGGCTCGGGAGGGACGGAAAAATCAACCGGGTCGATGAAGACGCGGAAGGCGAACCGCGTAACGGCGAGAGGCCTGCCGCGACGATCCACAAAGTCGCCGCGAACGCCCGGCTCCGGGCGCGCTGAAACACGATCCCCGCCGTGCGCGGCGAGCAGGACCCCGGGAGCGATCTGGAGTTGCACCACACGAGCGAACATCAAGCCCAGCAGGACGCAGATCGTCGCGACCGACGCGAACGTGACACGGTTGATCCGTTCCGCCGCCGAGTGTAGAGCATCGTGTGCATCCACCGGGGGTGAACCGCCGGTTGCGAGCGGTTCAGGCGAAAGTGCCTCTGACGCGATGTCTGCTTCCCGGGCGGCATCCATGCGGTTCCCTTGTGAGAGTCAGTCGAGTTCGTTCGCCGCAGCCTTTGGCGGCTGGATCATCGGATCGCATCGAGGGCAAACGCTAGCACTTCCGCCTCTTCCCGCTCGCGCTCGACAAGTTCGATGTAGCGATCATGCGAGATGGGCATGAGCACTCCCAGACTCGATGCGGCTGTCTGCACCCGCTCGGGCGTGACCCGCCCCGCGATCTCCGCCCGCAACCGCCAGAGCGTGCGGTCGTGCTGCGCCACGCGGCGCTGGGCATCCGCCAGTTCGTGCGCGGACTGGATGCGGAGTTGCCGGTTGACCAGCAGCACACCGGCGATCGCGCCGACGCTCAGAATGAGAAATGCAAGTTTGCCGAACACGCACTCACCTCGCAGGGATCCGAAGTTTCATGCCCGCGGCCAGCGAGTCGGGATCGGGCATGATGTCCGTATTGATCGCGGCGATCTCACGCCACCTCTTCACCGAACCCAGCGTCTTCTTGGCGACCTTGCCCAGTTCATCGCCGCGCTGAACGACATAGATGGTGAAGCCGGGGGGTGCATCGCGCCTTTGCGGTGGGTCGAGTTTGGCGGGGCCGTTCCGCGGCGAGCCGGGAGTCTGTCCGTTCGGCCGCGCACCGGGTGGGGGCAGAACAGCCTGGCCGAGCAGCACGTCCCTGGGGGGCAGGTCGATGACCACACCGTCGCGCATCTGCCCGTCCGCGCCGATCTTGCCGGGATTGAACTCACGCAGGCGATTCCACAGCGTGCCGTCCCCATACTGGTTGACGGTGATGCGGTAGATCGAATCGCCCTCCTCGATGGTGTACCGCTTCATCGCGCCGGCGGAGTACGGCTTGGTCGGCCCGGGGATTGGCAGTGCCGGCTGGTCGATGGGCTTGATCAGCACAGCGTCCGGCACGGTTGGGGTCGATCCGGTCCCCGCGGTTCCCGCCTGCGCGAGCCTCTCGCCGATGATGCCCGTCGCACGCTCGAACTGACTCCGAAGTTGTTCCGGCATGGGTGGGTCGGAGGGTACGCTTCCCATCACGGTCTCAGTTGCCTGCCCTGAAAAGGGGGCCGGAGATCTGGCATTCTCACCTGAAAGACCCGACCCAGCCGCGGCAGTTGCCTGAGGCGAAGTGGGTGCGGGCGGCCGAAAGGTGGGCTGCTCGGGTAGGGGCGCGGCTGTGTGTACGGCCGCGACGGCATCGGGCATCTGGGTGCGCGATGTCGGTTCCGCGGGAATCCGCAGGCCGTCGGCAGAACTGCCGAATCGCACGGGCGTTCCAGCGGACATTGCTCCCGCGGACACGTCTTGGGTGCGCGCTGGTGAGAAATGGTCGCTGATGAGCACGCCGACGATCAAAACAAGCGAGAAACCGACGATGAGAGCAAGTTTGTGTTCCCTGGTCACTGCTGCGTCCTTGCTGCGAGTGCGAAGATGATGGTCGAAGATGCGTTGACTCGGCGTTCCGGGCGCTCGGCCTTCAAAGAGCGCGGTCCTTCCCGCCGCCGGCGCGATCCGGTCATTCTACAGAGTCGGATGGTCGGCCGTGAAGGCGGATGGCCCGAAGCCGCGCCGAGCGGGCCCGCGGGTTGCGGGCCAGTTCATCCTCACCGGCTTGCAGTGCCCCCTTGTGGATCGGCTCCGCCCGATCCGCTGCGACAAGCCCACCGAACACCTGCTTCACCGGCCGATCTTCCAAAGAGTGAAAAGCGATGATGCCGATTCGCGCGCCCCATTCGCCCGCGGACTTCCCTCGACGAAGCCATGTGATTTTTTCAAGTTCTGCACCCCGCCGGATCGCCGAAAGGAGCGCCTCGAGGTGCCCGAGTTCGTCGTTGACCGCAATGCGCAGCGCCTGAAAGGTCTTCGTCGCCGGATCGATGGGCGAGCGGCCCCCGGGCTTGCCGACGACGGCGTGAACCGCCGCCGCCAGTCCCGCCGTGGTCGTGATGGGTCCCGCCAGCCGCGCCCGCACGATTCCCGCGGCGATCCGGCCCCCCGCGGGATCCTCGCCAAACGAACGGATGATTTGCTCCAGTTCGCGCTGCGGGAGCGTGTTCACGAGTTCCGCGGCGGACACCGGGGCGGTCGGGTCGAGGCGCATGTCCAGCGGTCCATCGCGCTGGAAACTGAAGCCGCGCGCGGAATCGGCGATCTGGTTTGACGAGAACCCGAGGTCCGCAAGCAGCACATCCACGACCAGCCCATGCTCTTGAACCAGCCTCGCCGCAGCCGAGAACGGCGAATGCACAGCGAGGACATTCGGTGGATCGGCTAAGGCGAGAACACGAGCGCGAGCCGCGCCGAGATTCCCCGCATCCACATCGAGCATGAGGAGCGTTCCGGTCGATCCGATGCGTTGGGCCATCGCTGCCGCGTGACCGCCGAGGCCGACCGTGCAATCCAGAACGGTGTCGCCCGGTTGGGGATCGAGCGTCCGCAACACCTCGTCCATGAGAACGGGGATGTGCTCACCGGCCGGTGTCATAGTGATTGGACCAGACCATCACTCTCGCTAGACAATGCAGACGTCCTCGATCAGTGGCTCGACGGTTGTTCGACCTCCGTAAGTGGAGATCTTCGGGCGCACGACGATGTCCACCATCGCACCGGCACCGAGGCGCGGGGCGTGCGCCGCCCAGTCCCAGCCGATGACCCGGATGACCCGACCTTCCCCACCCCCTGCGCTGCCGCCGTCTTGCATCGTGAGCGTCAACGACAAATGCTTGGCGTTGCTGCCAAAGGTCTTGGGCGGGCCGAGCAGGCGAACGCCCCGGATGACGATGGCAACCGCGGGATTGTCGCGCCCGAACGGCTCCAGTCGATTTAGGCCCAGCACCGCGTCGGTCGTGAGTTCATCAAGTCGGGCCTCGCAGTCGGCCCGGAGCAACGGCCTAAGCATGGACTCGGAGACCAGCCGGTTCGCGTGCGCGATGAACGCCTCAGCGAACGCATTGAAGTTGCCGTCGGCAAGGTGGAGGCCCACCGCCATGTCGTGCCCGCCATGCTTGTCGAGCAGTTCAGCGCAGGCGGTCAGCGCCCCGTGCAGGTTGAAACCGTCGATCGATCGCCCCGAGCCATGACAAACCCCGTCGCGGCGCTGGAGCAGGATGGTGGGCCGCGCGTACCGCTCGACCATCCGCGAGCAGACGATGCCAACGACGCCCGCGTGCCAGTCCTCGTGCGAGAGGACGATCGCGCGCCGATCGGGCAGCGTCATGCCAGCCGCCTCGGCCATGGCGCACGCCTGCGCGAAGATCGCCTTCTCGACCTGGCGTCGCTCGTTGTTCTTGGAGGTCAACTCGCGCGCGATGACCTTGGCCCGCGCGGGCGAAGCCGTGGTGAAAAGTTCCATCGCGTCCCGCGCGTGGCCCATGCGGCCCGCCGCGTTGAGCCTTGGAGCGAGTTTGAAGCCCACATCCATCGCGTCCACGGATTCTCCGCCAAGGCCGGAGGCCTCAACAAGCGCACGCAGACCGACAAACGGCGACTGCTTGATCCGTCCCAGCCCGAATCGCGCGATCACACGGTTCTCGCCCACCAGGGGCACAACATCGGCGATGGTTCCAAGGGCCGCGAACGCGAGCAGGTCGATGAGCAGCGACCGCAGGGCCGGCGACAGGCGCGCGGAACGCTCGTGCATGGTTGCCAGCCGCCACGCGAGTTTGTACGCCACGCCCGCGCCCGACAGGTCTCCGAATGGGTACCGCGAACCTGCGCGCCGCGGATGGACAACTGCGAAGGCATCGGGAAGGCTCTCGCCGTCCCCCCGCCCCGGGGTGGCGGGCAGAGCGTTGTGGTGATCGGTGATGATGAGGTCCACGCCCTCCTCGCGGGCGCGCCGGGCAGGCTCGATCGCGGTCACACCGCAATCCACCGATACGATCACCTTCGCGCCGCAACGCGCAAGTTCGGTGATCGCCTCGGCGTTGAGGCCATAGCCCTCATCGATGCGGTGGGGGACGTAGGTGATCACGCGTTCGCGCAGCGCGTCAGGCGCGATCGCGCCGAGCATGTGATACAGGATCGCCGTAGCGGTGATCCCGTCGACGTCGTAATCACCGTAGATGGCGATCGTTTCCCCGCCGGCAATCGCCGCGAGGAGACGCTCGGCAGCGCGGTCCATATCCGGCATGAGTGACGGGTCGTGCAGATGCACAAGGCGCGGGTCCAGGAACTCACCCGCGCCGGTCGCATCGATGCCACGAGCGCGAAGAACGCGGTCTACAAGCCCCCCGGAACTGGGAGGAGAAGGGTCGCGAAACGCCCAGCGGCAGGTGAGTCCGTTCACAGCAACATCCTACTCGATTCCGCTTCGGCCTGCGCTGGACCCTGTAAACTCCGGCATGGTCCGCCTCACGAAAATCTACACCAAGACCGGCGATGACGGGACGACCGGCCTGGGCGACGGCACCCGCGTCGGCAAGGCCGATACCAGAGTCGAGGCGTACGGGACAGTGGACGAGGCGAACGCCGCGATTGGACTGTGCGTTGTTGAGTCCGAACGCTCGCCTCAGGTCACGCAGGCAGGCGAGATCGCGGCGATCCTCCGCTCCATCCAGAACGATTTGTTTGATGTGGGGGCAGACCTTTGTTGCCCCATCGGGGCTGGCGGGGCCGCGGACAAGCGCCTTCGCGTAGTGGCAACGCAGACCTCGCGTTTGGAAGCCACGATCGACCGTTTCAACGCTCGGCTGCGGCCGTTGGACAGTTTCGTGCTGCCGGGCGGTTCGCCCCTGGCGGCGGCGTTGCACATGGCCCGCACGGTTTGCCGGCGCGCGGAGCGACTGACCGTGCTTCTTGTGAACGCCGAGGGATCGACGGAACCTGCCGCGGGTGCAACCAACCCGGAGACGGTTCGCTATCTCAACCGGCTGAGCGACCTGCTGTTCGTGCTCTCGCGCGTGGCCAACGACGATGGCGCGCGGGATGTGAAGTGGGTCCCGGGCGCGAGCCGGGCCGGATAGCCTCTCGGCGTCGCGGCGAGTTCTTCGGGCGCAACGGGGGTGAGGTGGTGGGGGCGTGCCTTTGAGCGGACGAGCATGACCAGCGCGTTCCCGTACACCACCGACTTCCGGCGCGAGTTCGAGGCCGAGCATGAGCGATGGCTCCGCACGCGGTTCCTGTGGTACACCGGCGTCGTCGTGGTCATCAAGGTCGCGTTCCTCGTCCTTGGAATCGCGGGGAGGTTCGTGATCGGCCGCTTGCAGCAGGGGGGCACTCCGCCGGCGCTGATCTCTCCGGCCAACATCGCCCTGAGCATCGCGGGCATCTGCATCTTCGCGGCAGCGTTCGCAGCCTCGTACCGCCAGGAGATGACCAAGCGCGAGGTTCTGAGCATGGCCTTCTGGCTCATCCTCGCCAGCGGCGTGGTCTCGATCGTGGGCGCGCTGCTGGAACTGCGTAGCGCGGGCACGAGCGAGCGGGCGCTGGTCGGCGTATCGAGCGTGCTTGGGCTTTTCTATACCCATATCTTCGCTTGCTGTTTTCTGCCGTGGTCGTGGCGGGAGAGCATCCGGCCCCTGGTGCCACTGCTCATCCTGAACGCCGTGGTGACGATCATCACCGCCTACGACAGTCCCTGGATCGCGATCGGCATTATTGCGGCATCGCCGGTGATCGGCGTGCCCGGCGCTGCCGTGTGCTGGTGGCGGTACAGCCGTTTCCGCGATCGCGTCGCGACGGCCGCGCTTCGTGGGCGCTACGCGGAGATTCGGCGAGAACTTGTCGATGCCCGCCGCATCCACGAGGCGCTCTTCCCTGCGCCCGTCGAGCATGGACCTGTGCGGTTCCGCTACGTCTACGAGCCGATGCGGCAACTCGGGGGCGACTACCTCTACGCCCGATTCGTTCCCAGTCCGCACGGCCCGGAGCCCGCCTTCAACCTGCTGCTGTTTGATGTCACCGGGCACGGCATCGCCGCAGCGCTCACGGTGAACCGCCTGCACGGCGAGTCGGAGCGGCTCTTTGGCGAGGATCCGTACGCGGGCCCCGGCGAGGTCCTCGGCTCGCTGAACCGGTACGTCCACCTCACGCTCGCGGGCCACTCGGTGTATGTGACCGCGCTGTGCTTCCGCATCGACCCGAACCGCGACACGCTCGAGTACGCCAGCGGCGGGCACCCGCCCGCATTCGTCTGCACGGCCGATGGCCGGCTGGAGCAACTCGACTCAACCGCGCTGGTGCTTGGTGCGGCCGCGGCCAAGGACTTCGAGACGGAAGTGCATCGACAGCACTTCGGCCCGGGGGACACACTGGTCGCGTTCACCGATGGCGCGCTGGAGGCGCGGAACGGGCTGGGCAGGCACCTGGGCGTCGTGGGCTTGCAACGTCTGCTGGCGAGCCTGAAGGTCCCCAGGGAGAGCGATTGCATCCGCACGATTCTGGCCGCGGTGGCGCGCCATCGCGCCGGCGCGCCCGAGGACGATGTGCTGGTGGTGGAGGTCCACCGGCCGGTGGGGACGATCAAGACAGACAATGCGGCTATTAGGGCATCAGTGGACGCGAATGCCTGACCGGCCTGCTCCAGCTGTCTTTCAATATCAACTACTGCTCGCCGCGAGCGCGTTCCCAATCAAAAGTTTTTGGCTTATCTGCGTTGTACCAGGCAAGCCAAGCGCGACCCGCTTCGGACGCAGAGAATCCTCTATCTCTCAATCTTTGCTCCATGCCAACTCGATGATGGCTATCTCGTAATCCTGAGCAAAGCCATTTCGCGATGGCTGAACCAGTTGCGAGCCATAGCACCCACCACCATGCCCACCCAAAAGAATTGCTCCGATTACCCACACCGCTCCAGTCACCCCGGAGATGAGCCAGCTCCATCCGAAGAATCCTGCGGCGAGCTCCAATTATACGATCTTTGTCTTTGTCTTCATCGCGATTCTCGGGTTGCTGTTGAAGAGTCATCGAATTAGTGGATATGTAGAAGGTCGAGCCAAACTCGCAACTATCCGAGCAATCGCGCGAACTCTCCCGCGGCGATGTCGCCGATGCCGACCAGCGCAGACCCCGCGATGATCCCGGCGCAGATCGGCTCGTGCGTGTCAACCCAGACCCGCTTGCCCAGCGACCCCTCGCGCTTGCGGAAGATGTTGCCCATGATGTAGAAAAACAATGATCCGGCGAACATCGCCATCGTTGAGTCCGGCGGGATGACCACACCAAGGCCCAGTGCGATCGGCGAGATCGGGAACCTGTTCTTGCTGGCGATCCGCGTGACTTCCAGGACCGCGCCCAGCGCCGCCGCGATGCCCATCGCCCACAGCGCTGACGCCGGGAGTTCGCCAAATCCCTTGGAGAGCAGGTCGCTCACGCCCTTCCACTGCAGAGCCCCCGGCATCGGGAACTCCGTCGTCGAGAGCCTGTCAATCAGCGGCTTGCCCTCGGTCGAGGTTCGCAGGAACATGACGTAGAACAGCGGCGTCGAGGCGATCGCGCCGGCGACAATGCCGATGCAGTGGCCGATGGCCTGCTGCCGGGGCTTGGCGCCCAGCATGTACCCCGGCTTGATGTCCATGAGCAGGTTGGAGGCGTTGCTGGCGACCTCGGTCGTCATCAGCGCGGTCATCAGGTTCGTTGCCGGGTTGGGGATCGCCCCGGCCTGGAGTGCCGTCGCCCGCTCCAGCCCGCCAAAGGTGAACTGAGTGATCTTCGAGAGCGAGCCGGTGGGGGTAATGCTCGTGAGCGCGGTCGCGTTCGCCGCGATGAGCGTCAACGCGATGATCAAAGGAATGGACAACGCGCCCCAGTACCATTTCACCCCGAACCAGTCGTGGAGCATCCACACGCCGATCGCGCCCACGATCGGCACGCCTACGAACGAGATCCACAGGGGGAGTTCGATGTGCCCGAGCACGTCCGACTTCGGCGCGCTCTTGCGGCCAAAGAGCCCTGTGAACGCCGAGATGATCATCTGCGGCTTGGCGAAGAGCGCCAGCATGCTCGCGACCACGAGCATCGCGATCCCCGGCCAGAGCGCCCACGACACCAGCACCTCCCGATAGTTGTAAGCCATGTCCGGCGTGAGCGTCTCGACGCCGACGGAGATCATCCGGCCCGCGGCGTCCGGCTCGCGCAGGGGCCGTGTGACGTCCCCCCACATCACCGCCAGCGGCGCAAGCCCGCCCCACATGATCGCCATGCCCAGGATCATGCTCGTGGCGTAGCGGATGTTGAGCAGCCCGCCCGCACCGAACATCGCAAGGTCGACGGCGGGGGACAGGCCCAGGTTGCGGATATCCGAGCCGAAAACTCGCGGGATCGGGAGCGTGCCCTTCTCGGCCAGCGCGTAGTACCACCCGTCGAGGTGCAGCGACACATTGTGCGCGGCCTGCATTCCCAGCAATCGGACCTGCAGGAGCGTCTGGTAGCCCTCACCGGCGATGAACGCGATGAACCCGGCGAGCCCCGCGGCGATCCCCAGCGCCTTGGCCTTGAACAGGCCCACGCTCGCATCGGAGGTGTAGAGCGTGTCGAGCACGACGCCGCAGGCCGCGCCCTCCGGGAACGGGTGTTGCTCGTCGTTGATGAACCGCCGCTTCATCGGGAATGCGACCAGCACGCCCAGCAGCGCCAGCACCACGTTGAGCAGCAGCATCTGCCACCACGGCATGATGACGTTGCTCACCATCATGTACGCCGCGATGCCCGAGATCAGCGGACCGGTCATGTACCCCGCCGCGGTCGCGATCGACTGCATGCAGTTGTTCTCGAGGATCGTGAAGTCCTTGGCGATCCCCAGGCCCGAAAGGGTCTTGAACATCGCGAACGCCAGGATCACGCTCGTGAGTCCCACACCCAGCGACCAGCCTGTTCGCGCGCCGATGTACAGGTTCGTAGCGCTCAGGGCCCCGCCGATCAGGAAGCCCGTGATCGCCGCGCGCAGCGTCAACTGTGGCATGTTGCCGCGAAACACATTCTCCAGCCACCAACGGTCCTTCTGCTCGATGGTCCACGTCCGTACCTGTTCTTCGTTGAGTTGCTTGATGGCCATAGGGAGGGACCAAGGAGGGATTGAGGGACGAGGGATCAGGGGAAGGCGAACGGGGAGTCAGGAACGACCGGCCTGTTGATCGGACGAGCGGGCATGGTAACACAAACTGCCGTCATTGTGCTCCCCCCCGCGTCCGCCCGTCCCGGCGCTAGATTCCCCTCGCTCCGTCCACCTTCTTCATCACGAACAGGTAGTTGAACCCCCGCAGAAAGAAGTTCCCCTCGGCCGCGGCCTTGTGCCAGTTCCCCCGCTCCAGTTTGGCGTTCTTCCGGACCACGCAGATGATGTCCACTGGCTGGAAGCGACGGCGCAGGAGCGTGAACAGGTCAAATCCGATGGGCATGAAGCCTGTGCCGCCGGCAGCCATCGAGGTTGATCCCTTGGTCCCTTCTTCCCTCTGTCCCTTCTTCTTCACCCATGAATCCGACACATACAGCCCCATGTACCGCCGGTCTTTGAGGACTCGATGCATTTCCCCGATGACCTGCTCCATCGCGGCGTAGTAGGCCTTGCCACGATCGGCCCCGCCGCCCCCCCCCGCGTCGAGTTTGCCGATGCAGCGAGGGTCGTCCGAGTAGTTGATGTGTGTCGAGTAGGGGGGATCGACGAACACGAAGTCCGCGACGCCGTCCTCCAGCGGGAGTTTGCGTGCATCAGCGCGGAAGATGTCCGCGCGCGTGGCGGTAGTGGGGGGCGCGAGGTCGTAGCCCATCGCGCGCCGGCCGAAGTCCCGGGCAACATCGATGGTTGTCCCACTCCCGCACATCGGATCGACGATCAGGTCGTTGGGGCGGGTGTAGCGGGCGAGCAACTGCCAGATGACCCACGACGGTGTTGCCCCGGTATAGGCCGCATCGCCCTGCATCGCCAGTTTGCTGCGGACGACCTTGCCTTCGTCATCGATGTACGCGTCGTAGTGCTGGCTTGGGTACTCCCAGAGCGTCGTCGTGAAGACGCGCAAGGGCGGGCGGTCGCCGGGACGCGGAGCGAGCGGCGTTCTTGCCTCAGGGCGCGCGCTGCCGCGCGGCCGGAAGGGCCGATCGGCACCCCCGCTCACAGCAACTGCTCCAGCAGCAGACGGCGAGCCTCCTCGACCGTCGCCTTGACCTTCGCGCCGGCCGCCCTCGCGTGCCCGCCACCGCCCAGCGCCTGCATGACCTTGTTCGCATCGATCGCCTCGGGGCCGGGCTTGGTCCGCATGCTGAGTTTGCTCAGCGCCGGACCGGGTTCCTCGCCCTCCACGATCACCGCCGACGCCTGCACGCTCGCCACGGCCAGCACCATGTCGGCAAAGCCGGTGGTGTCGTTCCGGTCGGCGCCGCATTCTCGGAAGTCCTTGTTCCGAAGAGTCTGGACGGCGACCCTGCCCCCGGCGTGCAACTCGAGTGACGACAGCGAGCGGCCCAGAAGTTTCCACCGCCCCGGCTCATCCTGCTGCTCGATCATCCGGTAGAGCCTGGTGTGATCAACACCCGCGGCGATGAGGTCGCCCCCCAGTCGCATGGTCTCGGGCGTGACGCTCGAATAGCGGAACCAGCCCGTATCGGTGGCGAGACCGAGATAGAGCGGCTCGGCGATCTCGAGCGGGAGTTCCGCCGTGCTGGCCCGCCCCAGCAGGCTGCACAGCACCGGCGCGAGCACCTGCGTGCAACTCGCTGCTTTCTTCTCGATCAGCCGCATCGCCGCGACATCCGGGTCGCCGTGCAGGTGGTGGTCCACCAGCACCGCGCGGGATGCGAGCGGTGCCATCCAATCCTTGAACTCGGCGAGTTGCGACCACGACCCAGTGTCCACGCACACGATCGTGTCAAAGTCCTTTCCGCTCGCCGGCTCGGAGTGCGGCTTGCCTGGCTCGATCACGCGTGCGGGTGTCTTGCCCACCATCGCTTCCACCCACCTCGCGGCGGGGCCGATGTACCAGACCTCCGCCCACGCACCCTTCAGCGCCAGCGCACGCGCGACGGCGAGCGTCGAGCCTACTGCGTCGCCATCGGGCTTGCCGTGGGTGACCACGACGGCGCGACGAGCGACCGACAGCCGGGCCGCGATGCCCGCGGCGTCAGTCGTTGATGCCCATATCCCCGCAGCGGTCGCGTTCATGCGCGTGTCCTTCTGAAAATCTCAGCGCACTCCGCGCAGTCCCGGCCCATCTGCTCGACCAGCGCGCCCACCGAATCGAACTTGAGTTGCTCGCGCACGAGTGTCAGGAACTCAAGTTCCATCTCCCAGCCGTACTCAGGTAGGCCATCGATCGTGGTCCACGCTTCACCCCTCGGTCCCGTGCGAGTATCGTCCATCAGATACGCCTCAACCGCACGTCCGTGTGGGCCAAAGGTCGGTTTGGTGCCCACACTGATCGCCGCGCACAGCAAGCGACCGTCCGTCAGGCGGGCCCGCCCCGCGTACACGCCATCGGCCGGTGCCAGACAGGGCGAATCCAGGTTCGCGGTGGGGAAGCCGATGGTGCGTCCGCGCCGATCGCCGCGAACGACCGTGCCGGCTATTGAGTAGGGCCGACCGAGCAGGCGAGCCGCATCGGCGAACCGCCCGTCGGCGATGCACGACCGGATGGCGGTGCTCCGCACGGGCGTGGGCGGGCCGTCGCTGAGCAACGCTTCAACCTGCTCGACTGCCTCGACGCTGAACCCGTGCGATCCGCCAAGCGAGCGGAGCAGAGTGACATCACCCGTGCGCTTCGACCCGAAGCGAAAGTCCGCGCCCTCAACAATCGCGATCGGCCGATATTCGGCGACCAGGTTGGACACAAACTCGGCCGGACTCATTCCCAGCAGTTCGCGCGTTGGTTCAAGTCTCCTCACAATGTCCGCCCCGGCATTTCGAAGCAATCGCTCCCGCTGGGCGAAGGTCGTCAGCCGTGGGGGTGCCCTCTCCGGTAAAAGCACTTCCAAAGGGCTTGGGTCGAACACCAGTGCAACCACCTGCGGTCGCTCGCGGCCATCGCTCGCCGAAAGCGAGGTGCCTGACGCGATGCTGGCTGCTCGCTCGACCAGCGCCCGGTGTCCGAGGTGTACGCCATCGAACGTGCCGATGGTCAGGACGGATTGGGCCCCCGTCACGGCGGCTGACGCCGAACTGACTCGCTGATCGTGGGCGGCTCGTGGCAAGCCGGAAGCGTAGGAACATTGCACGGCGCAGCCCCGTTCGCCCTACAAGCGGGCCGCCCGAGGCGACAGTCCCGCCTCCTACACTGGCCTCTCGTAGTCACCTTTCCCGGAGTCAGTCCTGCCATGGCCCTGTTCTCCCGCAAGCCCAGACCCGTAGCGCCTGCATCCGGTTCCGCGAATGGTCGCGTTTCGCCCGCTGGACGTGCCCCCGGCACGCCCGACTCAGATCGCGCTCGCGCCGCGGCGCATCATTCCGCCGAGTCGCGCATCCTCGAGATCGGTTCGCAGTTGCTCTCCGCCGCCCGCGCCCACAAGACCGGCCTCCTCTCCGCAGCGTTCTATTCCGATGCCCTGATGAACTGGTCCATGAAGGACCCGAACTTCAAGGTCCAGTTGTTCCGCTTTGTCGATTGCTTTCCCACGCTTCGCACCCCCGAACAGGTCTTCGAGGTGCTCGAGGACTACCTGTCGCAGCCGGGTGTCACGGTGCCGGGGCCGATCGCCGCGGCACTCAAACTCGGCAACGTCGCCAAGGGCCTCGCCGCGGGGCAGATCAGCAAGCAGATCACTGGGATGGCGGCAAAGTTCATCGCGGGGACCGACGCCGCGAGCGCGCTGCCGAACCTGAAAAGGTACTGGGACGATGGCATCTGCTTCAGCGTCGACCTCCTGGGTGAGGCGTGCCTGTCGGACGAAGAGGCGGACGCGTACCAGCGAAAGTACCTGGACCTCATCAACAACCTGCCGGCGACCGTGGCGGGCTGGAAGTCCAACCCGCGCCTCGACAATGATGCATGGGGCGCGATCCCGCGCGTCAACGTCTCCATCAAGATTTCGTCTCTCTCGGCCCGTTGCGACCCGATTGACACCGAGGGCTCCATCCGCGACTTGCAGCGCCGCCTGATGCCGATCCTGGAGGCCGCGAGAGATCGTGGCGTCTTCGTCAACTTTGACATGGAGCAGTTCCAGTTGAAGGACCTGACGCTCGACCTGTTCATGCGCTGCTGCGAGAGCATGAACGCCGGGAAGCCGGATGCCACCGGGCGGGTGTTCCACGCTGGGCTGGCGATGCAGGCGTACTTGCGCTCGGGAGATGCCGATGCGAGGCGCATCTGCGAGTGGGCCAAGCGAACCGGTCACGTTGTCACGGTGCGTCTGGTTAAGGGTGCGTACTGGGACTACCACGTCATCCACTCGGAGCAGATGGGCTGGCCATGCCCCGTGTGGCCGGTGAAGCAGGAGACCGACGCCTGCTTCGAGCGGATGGGGGAGATTCTTCTGGATGCCGCGCCGCCCTTTGGGCCTGCCCTCGCAGGAAGCGGGGGTGTCAAACTCGCGCTCGGCTCGCACAACGTGCGCTCGATTGCCGCGGCCCTGGCCGGTTTGGAGCGTCGCGGCCTGCCGCACAACGCGCTCGAACTCCAGATGCTCCACGGCATGGCCGACCAGTTGAAGTACGCCGCGATCGAGTGGCAGGACGGCCTGCGCCTGCGCGAGTATGTGCCGGTCGGCGAGATGATCCCCGGCATGGCGTATCTCGTGCGCCGGTTGCTCGAGAACACCTCGAACGAATCGTGGCTCAAGGCGGGCTTCGCGGACAACGCGGATGTCTCGCGCCTGCTGGCATCGCCTCACACTCCTTCCCAGAGGGACGGGGACGGTGGGAGGGCAAGCGAACGCAACGGAGTGCAGAGCGCAACGTCGCCCGACGACCGGCTCGCCAGGGCACCCGAGCGGCACCTGCTCTCGCCTGCCATCACCGGCGTCGGCAACGGGCGTGCGTTCTACACCGAGCCGATGCGGGACTTCTCGCAGCGCGATCAGCGCGCGGCTTTCGCAGCCGCGATCTCCGGGGTGCAGGTGCCGCTTGTCCCGAGCGATCGCACGCCGCAGCAGGCGGTAGAGATGGTCGCCCGCGCGCACCAGGCCTTCCCGCTTTGGCGCGATGTCCACCCACTGTCCCGCGCCGATGTACTCATCCGTGCTGCCGCGGCCATGCGCGCCCGGCGCGATGAACTCTCGGCGGTGATGATCAAGGAATGCGGCAAGACCTGGCGCGAGGCCGATGCCGACACATGCGAGGCGATCGACTTCTGCGAGTACTACGCGCGTGCGGCGGTGCCGATGTTCGTCCGCGACCGGCTCGGGGCGTTCCTGGGTGAACTCGATGAGCAGTGGTACCAGCCCCGCGGCGTGGCCGTGGTCATCGCGCCGTGGAACTTCCCACTGGCTATCTGCACGGGCATGACCGTCGCCGCGCTGGTGACCGGGAATACCGTGATCGTCAAGCCCGCGGAGCAGACGCCGGGCATCGCGAAGTTGATGGTGGACATTCTGCACGGAGCCTTCGGTGGGGCGGGCGTCCCGCCTGCCGTCGCTCGGGGCGCATTGCAGTTCTGTCCTGCACCGGGTGAAACTACCGGCGCGTCCCTCGTCCGCGACGAGCGCATCGCGATCATCGCCTTCACCGGCTCGCGTGATGTTGGGTGTGACATCTTGAATGCCGCCGCGCCGCCCAGCCCGTTCACCTCATCGCGCGAGCGGTTCAACGCCTTTGCTTCGGGTCCGGATGCCCACGTCAAGCGGGTGATCTGCGAGATGGGCGGCAAAAACGCGATCATCGTGGATACGACCGCGGACCTTGATGAGACGGTGCTGGGCGTGCGTCAGTCCGCTTTCGGATTCCAGGGTCAGAAGTGCTCTGCCAACTCGCGACTGATCATCGTTGACCCGGACGGTCCGCGCGGCGTGCATTACCAGACGGTCGTCCACCGGCTGGTCGAGGCGACGCGTGCGCTGGTCATCGGCGACCCGGCGCTTCCTGGAACGGATGTGGGGCCGGTCATCGACGCCGAGTCACACGCCAAGATCATCGGCTTCATCGACCGTGCCCGGGCGGCCCGGCTTGAAGTCATCCAGTCCTCTCTGCCGGCGAACCTCGCGGCTGCGCTGGGTGCGGGCGATTCGCACGGCACGCACTTCATCGCCCCGACGATCGTCCTGGGCGTGACGCCCGAGCATGAGTTGGCACGCCAGGAAGTCTTCGGCCCCGTGCTCGCCGTCATGCACGCCGCGACGTTCGCCGCCGCGCTCGATCTCGCCAACAGTCTGCCCTACAAACTCACGGGCGGCGTCTTCACCCGCAAGCCCTCCCACATCGAGCGGGCCAAGCGCGAGTTCCGTGTCGGCAACCTGTACATAAACCGAGGCATCACCGGCGCGCTCGTCGGCCGCCAACCCTTCGGCGGCTTTGGCATGTCGGGTGTCGGCTCCAAGGCAGGCGGCAGGGACTACCTGCTCCAGTTCGTCGAGCCGCGCGCGAGTTGCGAGAACACCATGCGCCGCGGCTTCGCGCCCGAGTTGTGAGAGGGGTTTCCTCCGATCAGAGCCCGGAGCGCGAGCGACGGGTTGTGCCAACCGTGTGTGGATGATCAGAGCCCGGAGCGCGAGCGACGGGCTCAAGGATGCGAAGGGCCCTTTCAACGCCCTTCCACGGTTAGAATGCACCGATCATTTGCCGCGGAGGTCATCATGCGCGTTCCCTCGCTGCTTGCGGTTGTTCTCCTCCTCGTTTCAGCCTGGCCGTCCTTCGCTGCCGAACCTCCCTCCCCAGGCACCTTCACCGGCGACGGCCTGACCCTCACGATTGAACGCCGCGGCGACGCCTACACCGGCACCGTCGCGCTCAACGGCCTGACCTATCCCCTCAAGGGTGCGGCGGACGCAACGACCGGGGGACTCAGCGGGACATTCAGCAGTGGCGGTGCCGAGTTCACATGGTCCGCGGTCGTGGATGGCGGAACGCTGCGCTTCAAGACCGGCGGCACCGAGTACGCGCTTGCCATCCCCAAGGCGCAGCCGGGAAACCCTCTCGCTAAGAAGCCGTCCGCCCCCCTCCCCCCCCCTCAAGACAACCCGCTGGCGGCCAAGCCTGGTGGTGGCGCAGGGCAGCCCGGCGCGCCCGCGCCCTCCGGCGCTCTTCGTCTCAAGCGCCTGTCAATCACCGACCCCGGCATCAACAACATGGAGGCCGTGAGTTTTCTCATCCCCGACGGCTGGAAGCACGAGGGCGGCGTGAAGTGGTTCCCCGAGCACAGCATCCTCGCCAACCTGCTGCTGAAGATCACCGATCCGGCTACGGGCGGGCAGATCGAGTTCCTGCCGATGCAAAACTTCACCTGGATCGACAACCCGCCGTTCCCCCTGCCGACGTTCGGCAACTACATGGGGAACATCGTGCATCCGCCGGTGCGCGATGCGGGCGAGTTCGTCAGCATCATGTACGCCCCGCAGGCTCTCCCGCACCTTCAGCAGGCCCGGCAGGTGAGCGTCGAGCGCCTCGACAAAATCGCGCAGCAGTACTCGGCGCCTCCGGACCAGCAGGGGAACCAGTCCACCGCCGTGGCGGGCAAGGTGCGCTACGAATATCAGATGAACGGCCGGCCCTGGGAGGAGGACGTCTACGTCGTGCTGACGTACTACACCGGGCAGGGCATGACAATCTGGAGCGTGGCCTCGGCATATTCCTTCCG
>CAYMWG010000015.1:0-21860 GCA_964393765.1 uncultured Phycisphaeraceae bacterium | reverse complement strand
GGGGAGGAGGTGGGGGGCATGGCCGAGGGTAGGAGGCGAGGGAGGAAGTGGGAAGTGTCGGCACCCGGAGCGCCACCCCAGACAACGGTTGCGTTGTGATTTATGAGAGCCCGGAGTGCCCCCCCTGTCGACAGGTTGTGCGGCCTACGCCGGACGGCGCGAGGGCGTGTCATGCACGCGGGTTTCTTCGGGTTCATCGATGTCGTCGGGCGCAACTCTTCGCTTGCACTTTGGGGTCTGACGAGTCGGGCCGCCGCACTCGGGGCATTTGGTCGGGTCTGGGGGCAGGCCTTTGAGCGAGTAGGCGCAGGCCGGGCACAGGCCGCGGGCAATGCGGCGCGAGCGGCGGAAGGGACGGAAGAAGAGCGCCGCCCACCAGAAGGAGGCGTAGAGCGCGGTGTCGATGTAGAAGCCGGGGAAGAGGGGCTTGAGGGGGAGGTGAGTGAAGTCGCAATCCCACGTCGCGACGCGAGAGCCGAAGGACAGCCCCAACGCACGTTCGCGGGCATTGTGGAGTACGGCGCTCCCATTGAAGTTGGTTCATTGGCGATTACATAGCCAAGCGCAAGCAAGGGCCAGCCTCGGGAGTGCTCGACAAAGTTTATTGGTTGCCGGTCATCGCCAAAGAGTTCATCGAGTCGGAGGGTGGTTGGAGGTGCGAGGGAGCGCATGATTCCCGGGCCGGTCAGACTGTCCACGAGAGACTGCAAGACTTCAGCGGATTGGCCTTCTCGCCACATGCCGTCGAACGGTGTCCATGCTTGCGCGGCTGCTCCGTGCGACTCGAGTTGTTGCACCAACCAGATCGTGCCAGGAGTCGTTCGGACGGTGACAGATTGCTGGTGAAAAATCAAGTTACTGCCGACCGCAAATGTCCATGAGATCGCGACGGTGGTGATTGCGCCGAGCAGCAATGCCGCGTTCAGCGAAAGGGCGAGCCGGCGATGGGGGTTGCTGGAGGGCATGGGGCGTGCGTGTGTCTTCTGTGAACCCGTCGCGTGCGCTCCGGGCTCTGATTGACTCAGGACTCGGGTGCGAGCGGGGCACTCACGATTGCAATTTTTCGCTTCACTCCGGCGCTTCGTCCCTACGTCACTCCGTCGCTTCCATCCGCTCACTTCGCCGGAAAGCCCCACTCGATGCCGGGCTTGTAGTTGATGAGGGCGTACAACTGCTCGCGGGTCTGCATCTCATCGATGAATGCCGGCACCCCGCCGTCGTGCCTGAGTTCCGCCAGTGCCCGGCTGACGGCACCCATCGCGACCCGCAGAAGCGACACCGGGAAGATCACGCAGGAGTACCCCAGCTCGCCAAACCGTTTGGCGGGGATCAGTGGCGTCATGCCGAACTCGGTCATGTTCGCCAGCAGGTGGTACTTCCGCCCCTTGCCCGCGGAGCTCTGGAGCGAGGTCGCGAAGGTCGCAAACTCCTGCTCGCTGGTCAGTCCCTCGGGGAAGATCATGTCCGCGCCGGCTTCGAGGTACGCCGCGGCACGCGCGACGGCGGCTTCCAGACCCTCGACTCCCCGGGCGTCGGTTCGGGCGCAGATGATGAAGCCATCGACTTCCTGGGCGGCCCTTACCGCCGCGCCGACCTTCTCGACCGCGTGGTCCAGCGGCACAAGCTTCTTGCCATCAAGGTGGCCGCAGCGCTTGGGGAAGACTTGGTCTTCGAGGTGCAGGCCCGCCGCGCCCGCGCGGGCGTACTCGATCACGGTGCGGCGGACCATCTCGCTTTCGCCGAAGCCCGTGTCGGCATCGGCGATGAGCGGCAGGCCGCTTGCGTCGGCGATCTCGCGGATCAGACGGACGAAGTGGTCGAGTGTGAGGATGCCGACATCGGGGACTCCGGCGCACACGCTCGTGGCCGCGCCGGAGATGTAGCCCGCCTCGAAGCCTGCCTGGCGGATGGCGAGCGCGCACAAGGCATTGAAAGCGCCGGGCATCATCAGGCATGTTTTCGACGCCGCAGCGCGGTCGAGGAGTGCGCGGAGTTTGGCGGGACGAGTCGTCATGCACGAGGATAGGAGGCGGGGTGAAAGCGCATTGAGCGATGGAGCGACGAAGCGAATGAGCGGGAGAGGGAGGAGCGTGCGGTGCCGACGATGGACGGCGATCGCGAGCGATTGGGTCACGGAGGTCGGGATGAGAACATGGCACATCCGGCGCAAGCCGTCGCTGCCGCTCCGGGCGCTGATAATCTCGCACGATGATTGCCGGTACACTTTGCCCCATGCCCGTGCCGCTCACCATGCTCACACTTACGACCGTCCTCGCGGTGGGTTTCGCTTCGGCACATGCGCCGCCGGAGGGTCCCCCGCCCGCGGCTGCACAGGGCGCGGCAACGCAGGCCAGCCCGGCGGGCGTTAAGGCGATCGTCGAGAAACTCGAATCGTTTGGAACGCGCCACACGCTGTCGGATGTCGAATCGGCGGAGCGGGGCATCGGGGCTGCGCGCAGGTGGATCAAGGCAACGCTGGAGGAGTATGCGAAGGCGGGCGCGCCCAACAATAACATGCGGATCGAGTTCGAGGAGTTCGATGCGCCGCCGTCAGTTCCGGTGCCGGAGGGGGGCACACCGGTTAGGATCGTGAACGTCGTGGCGGTGCTGCCGGGCACGATGCCCGAGGCCGCCGCGCGTGCGTACTACGTCGTGGGCCATTACGACAGCCGCAACGCCGATGCCGCGGATGCCAAGGGCGATGCGCCCGGCGCGAACGATAACGCCTCCGGCGTGGCGGTGGTGATGGAGTGTGCGCGTGTGCTGGCCGCGAGGGGCGGGCTGGACTGCACGGTGGTGTTCCTCTGCACTGCTGGCGAGGAGCAGGGGCTGTGGGGCGCGAAGTACCACGCCGAGACCATCGCGGCGAAGAAGCCATACGTCATTCAGGGCGTGCTGAACAATGACATCGTGGGCGACCCGTGGGGGCCTGTGGTCGAGGGCAAGCCGCGGGAAACCAAGGACCGCATCCGGCTGTTCTCGGAGGCGTTGCCGCGGACGGCGGGGGCGGAGGAGTATGCGCGGCTGCGATCGACGGCCGGCGAGGGGGATTCGTCCAGTCGGCAGTTGGCGCGACTGGTGAGCGAGATCGCGGTGTGGCACGACCTCCCGGTCAAGCCGACGCTGATCTTCCGGCAGGACCGCTTCCTCCTCGGCGGGGACCACATCGCCTTCAACGATGCCGGTTTCCCGGCGGTGAGGTTGACCGAGGTGGATGAGACCTATGACCGCCAGCACGCGAATGTCTCTGAGCGTGAGGGGAGACCGTACGGTGATGTCGCTGAGTTTGTGGATGCGGAGTATTTGGGCAACGTTGCGAGGCTGAACATTGCGTCGCTGGTGCATTTAGCCTCCGCGCCGTCAGCGCCTGGGGCGGTGCGGGTTGTGGTCGCGGAACTCGGCAACGACACGCTGCTGCGGTGGTCGCCCCCGTCCGAGCCGGACATCGCGGGCTACGAGGTGGTGTGGCGCGAAACAACCAGCCCGGTGTGGCAGCACACGCAGAACGTCGGGAACTTCACCGAAGCGCGGCTGCCGGTCAGCAAGGACGATGTGTTCTTCGGGGTGCGGGCGTACGACAAGGACGGCTTCCGAAGCCCGGTGGTGTTCCCGGCCGCGGCCCGAGAGTGATGCGCCCACTGTCGCGGACTCATGGCTGAAACTGCAAGGCGATTCTCCGAACAACGTTCAATAGGAGGCCGGAGAGCGGTTGCGCTTGGGCGGATGATCGATGGAGACTGATTTTCGCGCGGAGCGGGCTGGTGCACAATGGTGCGGGGAACAAAGAATACACGGCCCCCCGCTCGTGTGAGAGGCCATGGAACACGAGACTTCGGGTTGATCGTGGCCGGATCAGCGGCGACGACGTGAAACCAGAACCAATCCCATCCCCAGCACGACCGCCGCGCTCGGAGCGGGAACGGGCAGGAAATAGTTGCTGGTGACCCAGTCGGCGACGTTCGCGCCGGCCCATTGCCCTGCCTCGTTGTCGAAGTTGAAGTGAATGCCGCCGTAGATGCGAGAGAGCCCCGCTTCGTTCGCGGCCGCATCGAGGCTGGTGAGCAGCCGTTCCTCGTTGAAATCGCCATCGAGAGTGACATTGATGGCATCGGAACCGAGGAAGAAGGCGAGAACGTCCGCCGCAGCGCGCGAGAAAGTGGAATGCCCTGAGGTGTAACCCGGGAACGGCGGAGTGGGAGTGAGGAGCGGGAGCCAGACGCCGTCCTGAATGGTCGCATCGTTGCCGTCGATGCCGGCTTCACGGATGGCGTGGATGGGCCGCCAGAGGTCGTAAACATATTTGGCATCCCAGGACGCGATGCCCGCATCGGCCATCGCAACATTGAGCATCGCGAACATGCGAGCGTTTTCGGAGACTGTCTGAGAACCGGCGAGTTGCTGCGCGATCGAGTTCCATGCACCCGGAGGCGTGACGGTTCCCGCGCCGAACGCCCAGGCCCGCGCGATGCTGGTCTGCTCGGCGGTCCGCGTCACGCTGCCCTGAGCGCCGATCACCTGCACCTCGTTCACAGCGGTTGCGTACTGATTGCTGGTGAGTAACGGGGGAGCGACGGGGCGGAACTGCGAGCCGGAACTCATTGCAAAGGGCTGCACGCCGCCCCAGTGCGGCAGGAGCGCTCCGCCGGGGTTGTCCGGCCCGATGCGCCAGTGACCGGCGGCGGGGTTGGGGGTGTATGTCACGGAGTTGCCGGAGCCATCGGTCGAACGGGTGGAGAGCACGGTCGTCGCGACGGCCTCGCCCGCGCTGATGCCGGCGAGCCGTGCGCCGTTGTCTGAAATGAGCCCAAGTTGGGCATCGCGGGAGGCGTTGAGAACGCCCGCGCGGGTGGGATAGAGCGCGACAAGCACATCGTGCGCTGCGCAGATCGCCGCGGCCTCGCGCGAAGCGCCCGGCGCTGCGCTGAAGTTGGCGAACAATCCTGCGTGGCTGCCGTCGATGGCGTTCACGGCGTCGTACACCGCGGCCTGAACCATTGCCAGGTTTCGGGATGCGCGAGGGGGGGGCGTGGGGACCGCCACGATTGTGTCAAGGGCGATCTGATTCCAGACTGTAACGACGTCCGCCGTCGCGGTGCCGGCTGCGAGCGCGATCGCCGCGCACGCGGTGAGACCACTGAACCGAAGCATTTTGCGCCTCCGAGAGAGAGAGCAGGATGGGAGCCACCGGCGAAGAGAGTGCCGGACGGGCGCTCTTATACCCTAAACAGGTGCTACATTCAAGGGGCATGATGTAAAAATTTTCACCCACAACCGGGTATTCAGTCAAACTTGGCATCAGTCCGGAGGGGGAAGTTGTGAATCTGGGCAATGTCGGATGAGGACTTTTTCCCGATGCCGGTGAAGCGGGAGATAAGGGAGGTCGCGCCGATCGGGCTCGGCATGGAGAGCGACAATGTCGCGAGGCTCGCGAACTTGTGCGCGAGAATGGCTTTCAGGTTCGCGGTCGTGTTGCGTGCGTGGCCGCCCGGGTACATCACAAGGCCCGAGTCGTGGACTTCACCTGCGTCATCTGTGATGGCCATCGAGGTCGGGATCCCGTCTGGATATCCGGCGTCATACTCGGGACCGCCCCACTCAAAGGCCATCTTCGCCATGAGGGAGCGGGTAAGCGGATGGTGCAGTGCCTCGGGTCCGAAGTCGTGAGGGAGGAGCATGATGTCAGACCAGTCGGGCGATGTGCGGACGCCGGAGCCTCCGTTTGAGCGGTGGTGCACGAACTCCAGCATCTTGCGAAGCATGGTGCAGACGAGGTAGAGCATGGAGTGGTCGGCGGACTGGCGCGTGCCTGGGTCGCGCTTGGCCGGGTCGCCGATGATGCCAAAGGCGGGTTCGTAGGCCTTCACGACGATTTTGGCGATCCCGGCGCCCGTCGGATTCGCAAGAAGTTGAGGGTGCCGATGTACAAGGTCGATCAGCCCTTGCAGAGCGCCCGCGGATTGATGCTCGTAGAGGCCGAGTTTGAAGTGCATTCCCATAACGGCGAAGTCGGTGCCAGCGCGGGAGAGCACGAGGTCAAAGGGCGAGGCGTACGACTTGCCCGCGCGTGCTTCCGGGATACCGGTGCCCGCGGACTCGATTTTCTGGAAGAGTTGGCCCGGGCCTTCGAAGAGGCGGAAGACCGCCTCGGGGTTGCGGAAGATGTCGCGAGGCCCAAGAAACCCGGCCATCGACCGTCGAACGCTCAGGATCGCAGCCTCGGTGCTGATGGCCGCGCTCGCGCCCTTGGAATCGGACAGTTGCTTGCCGGCGCGGATCGCGCGGAAGGGGATGTAGTGGGCGACCACCATCCCGATCGCGCTCTCGATCTGCTCGGGCGTCGCCTTGAGCATCGCGCCGAAGGTCGCGGCGGACGCGATCGCCCCATGCACAACGTGATCGATCTTGTAACTCTTGAGGCTGAAGACTTCGGCAAGCCGTCCTCGGACCTCATCGAGGAGCACCATGCCGCGGAGCGCGAAGGCCCCGTCCTTGCCCATCATCTGGGCCGCTGCGATAGGGACGGCGTAGAAGTCGTTGTGTCCGAACTCGCCTGCGCGGTGGTGGGGTCGTTCGAGGGAGTAGCCGAAGTTCGTTCCGTTGGAATCCCACTCGCGGACGGCGGCAGAGTTGGCGGCGATGGCCTTCTCGGGCATGACCGGGACGTTTGAGCCGTAGACGGTCGCGCCGGTGTTCTTTGCCGCACCGGGCGCACTCATGTTGCCCGTGCCGGCGATCGTGGCGCGGTATTCGAGTGCCTCGCGCCTGAGGATGTTGGGAGCGTTGGTGCCCAGCGCGAGGGCCGAGACGCCGCACAGGCAGGCATCGGCGTAGAACATTTCGGTGCGATCCAGGACCGACTGGTCCGGATCGCACCCGCCGCCATCGGCGGACTCCCCCCCCCAGACGAAGTCGATCGCGAAACGAGCGATGCCCAGCGCCTGGTTGGAGTCGGCGGGGAGCGTGATGGAGGAGTGATCGCCGGAGCGTTTGGTGGTGTGAGTCATTGGGTGATCTGGATCGGGAAAATGCTTGGTGACAAACAACTGAAAGGGAACGATGATGAGCGTGCTTTCATGGATCCGCCGAGGTTGGCTCCATGCCCGGCAACGATACTCAGATGATTGCCCATACTCCCCTTGCTGCCCTCATGGCGCAGAGGGGGAGTATGAGTGAGCGATATGGAGCCAAACATGTCCATGACGACCACATCCGGACGCGAGTCGCTCGGAGGTTTTTCCAGCGGGGGGGACGATCCGCGGGCGGCATCATCCCGCGTTTGGAAGGGAACTGATCAACCGCGACAGACAGTCTCCGCGGCGGCCCCGGAGTTGGCGGTTGAACTCCAGCAACAAATGCCCGAGGGGAGCGGCGTTTTGGTTGAAGAGCGGCAGATGCTCCCGTGGCTGATCGGGGGTCTAGCGACAGCGGGCCTGATCATCGGGGCGATCATCATCGGGTGGTCTTCGGGGTGGGCCGCGGCGGCGACGGGGATAGTCTGGTTGCTCATGGGCTATGCGGTTGCTTGGAGCGTGGTCTGGGGCGCGGGCCTGCTCCGGGCGCGTGATGAGGAGATCGTCGAGGCAAAGGTCGTTCATGGCGAGGTGCCGCCCCCTCCCGGTCGGACGGATTGACGGAGCCGGAGAAAGCGACGGAGCGGCGAAGCGACAGAGGTGGGCAGGATCGGGTTGCTGCGAGCGTGGTGCATCCTACCGGCCTCGATGAGTTCTTGCCCTCTGCCGGCATACTCTCGGGTATGCCTACCTCGATCAATCAGCCTGTGATTCTGGCCGCCAAGCGCACCCCCGTGGGGAAGTTTTTTGGAGGCTTATCCAAGGTGCCCTCGCCGGTGCTGGGGTCGTACGCGATAAAGGCGGCGATTGAGGGTTTAGGAGGGGCCGCGAAGGTCGGCTCGCAGATTGACGAGTGCATAATGGGGTGCGTGCTGCAGGCGGGGCTGGGCCAGAACCCAGCGCGCCAAGCCGGGCTGAAGGCGGGATTGCCCGACACTCTCTCCGCGCAGACCGTTAACAAGGTCTGCGGCTCGGGCTTGCAGGCCGTGATGCTCGCAGCGCAATCCATCAAGGCGGGCGACAGCAACCTGGTGGTTGCGGGCGGCTTTGAGAACATGACGGCGGCACCGCACTTTGCGAGAGTGCGCGAGGGCGTGAAGTACGGGCCGACGCAAATGGAGGACCACATGGCCTTCGACGGCCTGCGATGCGCCTTCGAGGGGTGCGCGATGGGGAACTCCGCGGACTACATCGCGGACAAGTACGAGATCAGCCGGGGTGAGCAGGATCGATTTGCCGTGCAGTCGCACCAGCGTGCGGCGGAGGCGACCAGGCAGGGATGGTTCAAGGCCGAAATGGTCGGGCTGACGGGCGAGCAGTGCATCGACAAGCGGTCGCCGGGCGTGTCGGCGGATGAGGGCATCCGAGCAGAGACGACGCTCGAAGCGATTGCGAAGTTGCGGCCGGCGTTCGGCACTGGTGGGGCGGGGACTGTGACCGCCGCGAACGCCTCGCAGATTTCGGATGGAGCCGCGGCGGTTGTGGTGGCCAACATGGCTACGGCGGAGCGGCTTGGCGCCAAGCCGATCGCCCGCATCCTCGCGTACCACACTTCCGGGGTTGCGCCCAAGGACATTTTCGCCGCGCCGATCGAGGGTGTCATCGGTGTGCTGAAGAAGGCGGGCCTGTCAGCGCAGGATATCGACCTGTTCGAGATCAACGAGGCGTTCGCCGCGCAGATCCTGAGCAACCTTAAGGGCCTGAAGAGCGCCGGTCACGACATTCCCGAGTCGAGGGTCAATATAGGCGGCGGCGGGGTCGCGCTGGGGCACCCGATCGGCGCATCGGGCGCGCGTGTGCTGACGACGCTCATCCACCAACTGCACCGCACCGGCGGGAAGCGCGGCCTCGTGGCCCTGTGCCTGGGGGGCGGGAACAGTGTGGCGATGGTGGTGGAGGTGTGAGGATCTGAAGTCCTGGAGTCCTGAGTCCTTCATCAGGATGCAGGACGCAAGGACTCAGGACATGCTTCACTTCGGTTTACCGCCTGCGGCGCAACGCCCCGAGTGAGCCCAATCCGAGCAGCGCGGCCGCGCAAGGGGCGGGGGTCACGACGAAGTCGAGTTGGTATGTTGAGGGGTCCGCGCCCGCCTGCTGCAGCCAGAAGGTATAGGTGCCTGTGGGCAGAGGGGGAGTGAACCCGTCGGCCCCGAAGCCCTGGCCCATGAGGGGGAGCAGGTCCGTGCCGTCCGGGGCGGCGAAAGGACCAAAGTGTGTCCAGCCAAGCAGGCCCTCAGCGCTGAAGGAGTCGGGATCGACGGTCATCACCGGCCCCGCCTGCACGCCCATGAACGCGATCCCGTCATCGCCGATGTACGAGACCTGCACGAGTGAAGAGAGTTGCAGGCCGGCGGGGATGGTGAGTGCGATAAACTCGCGGTCGCCGGCCATCGAAGTGGCCAGCAGCGAGTTCACGCCCTGAGCGAGCGCGTACGGGGTGGGGTTGAAGCGATCGTTCGAGAGATCGCCATCGAGCGATTCATCGTGAACGACATCCGCACCGGCGTGCCCGGTGAGCGAGGCTGCGATGACGAGCGATAAGGAAATCCGAACCTTCATGGAGCACTCCTGGGCAGTGATCGAGTATGAGTCTTCGCAAGGATTGAATGTCGCCGCGCGCCCTCGGGTTTGCAAGCAAACCTGCGGAAACTTGGCTGCAAGGCGGGCAGGATGTCACGGAATCAAGGGTTTCCGGCAATCTGTGCAAGTGTCTCACCGCGGTCGCGTGCGGCAAAGATGGCTCGTCGAAAGGCTGCTGCCACCTCGGAGTGATCGAGCACATCGGTCGCCGCGGCGGTGGTTCCACCCTTGCTGGTGACTGCTTGACGCAACTGCTCGGGCGAGGAGGCCGGCGAGGCAGTCAGGAGGCGCGAGGCACCTTCAAGCGTGGCCCGCGTCATCGCGCTCGCGGTTGCGGCATCGAATCCGATCTCGATTCCCGCGCGGATCATCGCTTCCGCGAGGTAGAACAGGTATGCGGGGCCGGAGCCGATGAGCGCTGTTGCGCTGTTCATCATGGACTCATCGATACGGAATGTCGCGCCCACGCTGTCGAACAGCCGGCGGGTTCGGGCGACATCCTCATCGGTCGCGCCGGGTCCGGGTGCGATCGCCGATGCCCCGCACCGGATTTTGACGGGGGTGTTGGGCATCACGCGCACGATGCGTCCGATGCGTCCCGTTCCCCGCGCGCCCAGCGCGCGATGAACGCTCGCGGCGGGTGTGCCCGCCAGAATGCTGATCGCCAGGTAAGCATGATCGCCGAGGTGCGGGGCGATCTGGGAGGCGAGTTCGGCGAGCGACTGCGGTTTCACGGCCAGAAGCATGGGCCAGCGGTTTTCGACTGCTTCGCTGTGCAGCGTGGTCGTCCGAATGCCCCAGCGGTCGAAAATCGCACGCTTGGCTGCATCAGGCTCGCAGACGAGGAGGCTGACCTGGGACAACACGCCGGCGTCGAGACCGCCGCGGACGATCGCCTGGGCCATGTTTCCGCCACCGAGCACGGCGAGGGGTCCGAAGGGCTGGTCGGTCATCCTGTATACTTGCCGACAGGAGCGAGCATGTCGTCGTACTACCAACTCGAGTTTGAGAAGCCGGTGATCGAGATCGAGCGCCAGATCGCGGAGATTGAGCAGCGGCTGGCACGGGCGCTGGCGAGGGGCGAGTCGAGCGCGGGGGAGGCTCCGTCGTTTCCGGGCGTGGATGTGCCTCTGGAGCAAGAGGAGTCAACGCCCGAGGATCTGGGCGCGGACCTCGCTCGGCTGCGTGAGGCCCACGGGGCGACGCTCCAGCGCGTTTACGCGGTTCTCAGTCCGCGGGACACCGTGCTTGTCGCCCGGCACCCCAAGCGGCCGCAGTCCCGCGATTACATCGAGTTGATCTGCAAGGACTTCTGCGAACTGCACGGGGATCGTCGTTTCGGTGATGATCCGGCGATGGTCGTGGGCTTTGCCCGCATCGGCTCGCACAAGGTGCTCGTTGTCGGGCACTACAAGGGCCGCTCCACCAAGGAACGCATCGCCTGCCACTTCGGCTGTGCTCACCCGGAAGGATATCGCAAGGCCCTCGCGAAGATGAAGTTGGCGGAAAAGTTTGGTCTCCCCATCGTGACGTTCGTGGACACACCGGGGGCGTACCCAGGACTTGGCGCTGAGGCTCGCGGCCAAGCGGAGGCCATCGCTGTCAACCTGCGCGACATGAGCAGGCTCAGGACGCCGGTGCTGAGCATCGTCATCGGTGAGGGCGGCTCGGGCGGCGCGCTTGGCATCGCGGTGGCCGACCGCGTGGCGATGCTCCAGCACGCGTGGTACTCGGTCATCAGCCCGGAGGGGTGCGCTGCGATTCTGTGGAAGCAGTCCAATGAGCAGACCAATGCGCTCGCCGCGCAGGCTCTCAAACTGACCGCGGCGGACAACCTGGCGTTAGGAATCGTGGATGCGATCATCCCTGAGCCGGTGGGAGGTGCGCACAGGGATCCGCGGAAGGCTGCGCAAAATGTCGAGCGATGGATCACCGATCAACTTCATGAACTCAGGACGGTCAACCCCTCGACGCTCCCGACGCTCCGATACGAGCGATTCCGCAGGCTCGGCTCGGTCACGGAGGAGTTGGCCACCTAAGCGGGACAAGCCCCAGTGGATTGAGCATCCCGAGACGCTCGCCTTGGGCTGCGAATGGTTCGCGGGGGGGCTTTGACCGCGCGCCGGGCACCCCGTACACTCCCTGCCCTTTTCGCCTTTCATTCGCCCTGTGACCTTGCCATCGTGGGCCGGGCACGCCGAGGGGGGCGGGGCGCGGGTGTTGTAAGGACCTTCGACCGTGGCCAAGGCAACAAGCAAGCCTGCAAAGCCCTCCAAGCCACCTTCCAAGCCTGCGAAGAACGCAAAGGGGAAGGCGATCACATCCGCTCCGAAAGCAGCGTCTGGCCCCAAGAAGCCATTGGCCCCGAGCAAGCACGCACCGGCGAAGGCGTCGAGTACGAAGCCGACTCAGGCGAAGAAGCCTGCTGTCGCGCCAGCCGCGAAGCCAGCCCATGGAGCCAAGCCGGCGGCCGCGCCGAAGATTGCGCCGGTCGCGGAATCCAACGGTTTGCTGGCCGCCGCAGCCGCGGCGGGGAAGAAAGTGCCGCCCAAGGGCATCACGGTCGTGAACCAGCGGCCGATGCGCAAGCCCAAGCCAAAGGTCAAGTTGCAGATGCCGATTTCCGAGCCACTGCTCAAGCCGGGCGGCAAGTGGAAGCCCTTGATCCCATCGGGACCCAAGGCTCCGCCCACTCCCACCGGCGGCTCGCTCCTTGGGTCAACCGACGGCACGAAGGCCGGGCCGAAGGCCAAACTTCCGAAGCGCGAGTTGGACAAGTATCGGGAGATTCTTCGGCGGAAGCGTTCGGAACTCGTCGGCGATGTCGCGAACATGGAGGAGGAGGCGCTGCGCCAGAACAGTGGCTCGCTCTCGTCGCTCCCGCAGCACATGGCCGAGCAGGGTTCGGACGCCTCTGAGCAATCGCTCTCGCTGGACCTCGCGCAGGTTGACCGGAACCTCATTCGCGAGATCGATGAGGCGCTGGCGCGTATCGATGCCGGAACGTACGGCATCTGCGAACTCACGCACAAGCCCATCAGCCCGGACCGGCTTGCGGAACTGCCGTGGGCGCGGTATTCGATTGAAGCCGCCCGCGAGCGTGAACGGCTCACGTTCCGCGCGTGACTGAGCAGCGCAACAACCCTTTGCGGCGTGCCGCCCCCGACCACCAGGTCTCGGATGTACCGGCGCAACCATCAGCGTGGCGGTCGCGCCGTGCCTGGCTCATCCTCGGGATGACCGTGCTGCTGTCGCTCGCGGCGGACCTTGGGAGCAAGACGCTGGCGTTTCGATCAGTTGCCGGCACGCCGGTTATCGTGGAGCGAGAAGCGGTCCTTCGGCTGGCTCGCGTCGATCCCCGGCAGATCAACTCGCTCGTTCCCGCGCACGAGCCGGTGGTGGTGGCGCCGCGACTCCTGCATCTCACGCTGGTGTTGAATCCCGGCGCGGTCTTTGGAACGGGGCCGGGGAAGCGGTGGTTCTTTGTCGGCTTCACGATCGTCGCGCTCGGCTTCGGGCTATTCATGTTCGCCCGTTGGTGCGCTGCGCGCGACACCTGGGCGCAGGTGGGTATTGGCCTGCTCGTGGGCGGGGGGATCGGCAATCTGTACGATCGCCTGGTGTTCGCGTGCGTGCGTGACTTCCTGCACCCGTTGCCGGGGTGGAAGTGGCCGTGGGGGTTCACCTTCCGCGGTACACAGGAAATCTGGCCCTACGTTTCCAACGTGGCCGATGCGCTGCTGCTCGTGGGCATCGGCATCCTGCTGGTGTTTCTCTGGGGGAAGGACCGGGCCCGGCCCTTACCTCAGCGCGACGGGCTCGGCGGGTGAGTTCGCGCGGGAAAGGATGCCATCGAGCATTCCGCGCACCTCGGAAGCCATGCGGGTGTTGGGAAACTCGGCGATGATGCGCCTCCCCAGCGCCGCGGCGGCGGGCCATCGGCGATCATGGACGGCGATCTTGAACTGCGCTCCCAGGTTCTCGCGGGCCTTGCCGATCACGCCGCGGGCGACCTCGCGGTACTCCTCCGCTTCACCCTCGCTGAGGTAGACATCGAGTTCCTTGAGCAGGAGCATCGCTTCATCGATGCGGCTCTGGTCTGCGGCATCAAGGAAGCGCCTTTCCAGGTCTTCCTTGTAGACCGCACGGGCCTGGGAGACGCGCTCGCGCAGGCGCTCGACCTTGGAAGAGTCGGGGAAGAGCCGCTGGATCCTTGCGGCTTCCTGGAGCGCGGGTTCCCATCGGCGCTGGACGATGAGGCCGTCGAGGTTCGCGATCGACTCGCGGACGCGCCGATCCTGAACTTCCGACCGGGCCATCTCGATGCGGGCGCGGAACTCCTCCGCGTCGGATCGGTAGCCGAAGCGGTCGGCGAGTTCGCGGCACAAGACCA
Organism: uncultured Phycisphaeraceae bacterium; assembly: GCA_964393765.1. Lineage (GTDB taxonomy): Bacteria > Planctomycetota > Phycisphaerae > Phycisphaerales > UBA1924 > JAHBXL01. Next base: position 7,817 of record CAYMWG010000015.1, on the reverse strand, counting down.
TCGCGGCATCCCAGTTCTGCGTGTGGATGTCCTCCTCGATGGCGCGGCAGAGGAGGTCACGCTCGACGCGACGGTTGAGCACCCGCCGGGCATCATCGGACAGGGAGGACTGATCGTGCAACAGGCGGACCGCATCGGAGACAGAATCGAGCGTGCGCACCACACGGTCATCGCCGGAGCGGGCGCGGGACAGGAACATCCAGGCAAGGGGGGCGTGGGTGAGGAAGAGGAACAGGCCGATGTACCCGGCCATGCGAACCTCGACCTGCTGCGGGAAATCGAAGAAGCCAGCGCCGGCGACGATGAGGCCGATGCTCGCGACGAAAACGAAGGTGTAGGCCGCCGCGCCGAGTACAAGCGCGAGCACGCCGGGTCCGCGCGGCCCCTTGCTGGAGGGGCGGGGCGGGGCTTGGTGAGTTGCACGATCCATGGTTCATCTCTCCGTGGTGTCGGTCAGGTTGTATCGGGCGGCAAAGCGTTGGGCGATGAACGGGCCGCCTCACGGAGCGGCAGGTGACCCGGCACTATTATTGCCGATGCAAACACCGGACGCGAAAGAGGTGATCGGCCCGGCCGCTGGAGCGGTGCGATCGTGGCCGTTGGGTCCATTCGAGACCAACTGCTATCTGGTGACGGCGCCAGGCGGTGTTGGCTGCTGGATTGTTGATCCGGGCATCGGGCCGCAGATGGTCATCAACGCGGTGCAGAGCGGGGGCCTGCGGCCTGAAGCGGTGATCTTGACGCACGCGCACCTCGATCATGTCGCCGGGGTTGGCGAAGTGCTCGCCGCATTCCCGGACATTCCGGTCCTCGGGCACGAGTCCGAGCGCAACTGGCCGGGCGACCCTTCGCTGAACCTGTCGGCGTCGTATGGGATCCCGATTGCCGCGCCTGGAGCGACGCGATTCATCGCCGAAGGCGATGAACTTGTGCTCGGCAGCGATCGATGGCGGGTGCTGCACACGCCGGGTCACTCGCCCGGCAGCATCACGCTGGTGAACGATCGAGCGGGAGTGGCAATCGTCGGTGACACGCTGTTCGCGGGGAGCATCGGCAGGTCGGACTTCCCAGGCTCGGATGAGCGGGTGCTGCACGAGTCGATACGCAACCGGCTGTACACACTGCCCGACGCGACGGCTGTTCACCCGGGCCATGGGCCGGCGACAACGATCGGCCGGGAGAAGCGTACGAACCCGCACGTCAGCGTTGCTTCGGGGGCGTGACTTCGCCACTGTTCACCCGACGGATGGGAAGCGTGCGCCGAGTCGCAAGAGTCCCCACTTGGTGCGGCTGTTCATATGTGCCGGTGGCGGCGAGAGTTATTTCCATTCTTAATGAGCGGGACATGGCCGCATGGGGATTCCGCCCGGGCCGCAGTTCTCGGACATAGCTTGCATAAATAGGCAAGTTCAGGTTGCCTAAGTTCACATTTGAAAATGATAAAAAACTCACACTCTTCGAAACCAAGTTGCTTGATCGCTCGAAGTGCCTGCTGTATATTCGCTACTGGAAACTTGCAGGACAGTCATGAGGCGGCGCATCTCCACGCGAGGCGCTTTCGCGCGGTCTGGGTTGCAGGCGGTAACAAAAACTGGAGAGGCACGGCGATCTGGAAGTCGCCGCGCAAAGGGAGAGAGAGATGTCATTTGTTGGTCGATTCACGGCGCTGAGCGCCGGCGTTATTGTCGCCGCGGCCTTCCAGGCTTCCGGCTCCGTCATATACCAGAGCTCGTCCGGCCAACTCGAAGCAACCGCCGAGTTCTCGGTTTCCGGCAACAACCTGATTGTCCGGCTGTCGAACTCTTCGCTGTTCGATGTCGGCGTGCCCGCGGACATCCTGACGGCGGTCTTCTTTGACATCGACGGCGCGGCGGGCCTCACCCGTGTCAGCGGTCTGCTCTCGGGCGGATCGGTCGTCCACTTCGGCCCCAACGGCGGCGCAAACGTCGGTGGTGAGTGGGCGTACGCCGAGGGCCTGGGCGGTGCGCCGCTGGGCGCATCTACGGGCATCTCCTCATCCGGCTTCGGGCTGTTCGGCCCGGGCAATCTTTTCCCCGGTGCCAACCTCGAAGGCCCCGCCAGCCCGGACGGCATGAACTACGGGCTGGTGTCGATCGGCGACAACGTCGCGATCGGCAACGCGGCGGTCACCGGCAACTTCCCGCTGATCCAGCACCAGGTCACGTTCACGCTCTCGGGCCTGCCCAACGGGTTCGATCTGACAGGCAAGATCGGCAAGGTATCGTTTCAGTACGGGACGGACCTGGGGAGTGAGCCGAACATCCCGGGCGCCCTCATCCCCGCGCCCGGCGCGGTGGCGTTGCTCGGTCTGGGCGGCCTGCTGGTGTCCCGCCGCCGGCGCTGAACCCGGGTCAGGCTATTCACTTGCTGCGCTGTGCCCGACAACCGGCTGCCCGGTCAGCGTCGCGCCCCTTGCGCCCATGAGCGTCTTCGCCGCGCTGTTGTTGGGGTCGCGGGTGAGGGCCTCGCGCAGCGCCAGCACGGCGTCATCGGAGCGGCCCAGGTCCTCGAGGACCATGGCCGCGAGCACGCAGGGCGTGGCATCGGTGGCGGTACGGAGCATCGCCTCATCGAGGGCGTTCAGCGCCTGCTGGTTGTTCCCGTCCATCCGCGAGAGCATCGCGCGGAGCATCCATCCCTCGTAGCGCTCGGGCGCGAGGGCGAGGACACGCTGGGTCGCCGTGCGAAGGTTGGCGCGGTCCTTGAGGTTCGCCGCGACATTACCAAGGTCGATCCAGGCGTGAACGTCGCGTGCGCCCTCTTTGTTGAGCGTGAGTTCGAGCAACTGCGTGCGGGCCTCGACGCTGCGATTGAGGGACATCAGGCAACGGGCGCGGGTGTGCAGAAGGTCGCGCCGACCCTTGTTCTCCTCGCGCTCGAGGAGTCGGGCGACGTGGAACTCCGCCTCGCCGTAGCGTCCGCACGCCATGTTGGAGCGGACAAGGTCCTCGATGATGCTGGTGTCATCGGGGGCAAGGGTCAGGGCCTCGGCGAAGAGTTGGGCGGCGAGTTTGGGGTCCTCGCGCAGCATGGCGATGTGCCCGAGGGTCTGGCGCACCGCGGGGTTGTAGCGGAACTGTTCCTTGCGAGAGTTGAGCAGCGTTTCCGCCTCATCCATTTTGGTCATCGCCATGAGCATCTCGGCCGCCGCGACCAGGTACTGCGGGTTGGTGGGGTCGAGGGTCGCCGCGGCGAGGTAGCGCTCCATCGCGGGCTGGGGCTCGCTGATGCGCTCGTGAATGATGCCAAGGTAATACTGGGCCTCGAAGTTCTTGGGGTCGAGTTCTTCAGCTCGCGTGAATGCCTCGCGCGACTGCTCCAGCCTGCCCTTCTCGAGCAGCACTCGGCCGCGAAGGACGTGCGACTTGGGCACCTCGGGGTTTAGTGCAAGCGACTTGTCGATGGTCTTCCCCGCCTTCTCGAGGTCGCCGGCCATGAACTGCTGCTGGGCCATCTGGTACTCGGTACCGCTCTTGAGCATCGACATCTTCGAGTTCGCCGCGGCGATATGGTCCTTGGTGTACTGACCATGGCCGGCGCACCCCGCGAGCGTGCCCGCGGCGGCAAGGAGGGCGAGGACGGTGAAGCGGGCGGTGGTGCGTACGGTCATCGTTTGCTCTCCGGAGGTTCCGAGAAGTCGAGGGTCATGAGCAGAAAGAAAGGGGCATCGGGTGACCGAGGCCCCTTCGCGTGTGTGCTTACTTGTGGTTGCCGGTCGAATCGCTCTCCACGCTTGTAGTCTGCGTCGTTTCGAGTTTGCTCACGAAGGCCATCATCTGATCGGGCGTGAAGCCAAACCACGCGGCCCAGCCGGCCTGGTCGAAGGCGGTAACTCCGCCGGTCGCGGTCCGGGTCGAGCGTGAGGCGGGCAGGAGGGGCTTGTCATTGGCATCAAAGCCCGCGGCCCAGAGTTGGCCGGTCTGCGCGTTGAAGACCCAGCCGTAGTCGTCGTGGAACCTGGAGTCCGGCCCCGATCCCTGAACAACCTTACTCGCGTTGGAACCGCCGACGTATTCGTTGGTGGGGACCTTGCTGATGAGGTTGAGGTCCATGAGCGGCTGCCAGCCGTTGTTCCCATCGGCACCGAGTTTGGGCATGGTGCCGTCGCGCATCACTGTGCAGATCTCGATCTGGCCGCGGAGGGAGGTGAGGACGGCCTGCGTGGTGGCGACCGCGGCTTCCTTTTCAACAGCCGTCTGGGCGATCGTGACTGGTGGCTCTGTTTCAGACTCACCGGCACCGCCGTGAGCGGCATAATCGGCGCCCGCGGGCGCGGGGAGGGTCAGCATGGCCGCGGGGCTTGCCGGTTCGATGCTTCGGCTGGAAGGCTCGCCGATTGGCTGCTTGTAAATCTTCTTGTGGTTCCACGGGCTGCCATACTTGGAACGCTCGGTCGCGGGCTGGACATCGTTCAGGCGCGAGGCGCGTTCGGCGGCTTCATCCCCGAGCATGCCGTCGAGGAGGCTGGGGTTCGGCCAGACTTCCCTCTCGGAGGTGATCTTCTCGCGGATCTGATAGACGGAGGGCTGGTGGGGGTTCAGGGCCAACGAGCGCTGCAGGAGGTACAGGGCCTTCTCCGTGTCGCCCTCGCGCGCTGCACGCTCGGCCTCGACGTTGAGCCCGCCGGTCATGCGCTCGCGGCTCCAGGGCAGCAGGCCCTGGCGGGTGCCTGCCCGGATGCGATCGATGTCGTCCTCGGCCTGTGTGGCCGCGGCGGCGAGTGAGGCATCGCTCACGATGCTCGGCGTGATCATGAAGATGATCTCGGAGCGGACGGTCGCATCATCATGCCCTCGGAAGGCGGCGCCCACCACGGGGATGTCGCCCAGGAATGGGACCTGCCGCCGGGTAAAGGTCGAGTTCTCGCTGAACAGGCCGCCGAGCACGATGGTCTGCCCGTCGCGGATGTTCACGTTGGTCGTCAGTTCCTGGGTGATCTCATCGGGGATCGTCACGGCGGCGCCGCCCGCATCGGTGACGTTGCGGATGTTTGCGATCGAGACCTGGGGCTTGAGTTCCATGCGGATGTTGCCGTCATCGGAGACGAACGGCCGGACGTACAACTGGGTGCCCGTGTCGAGGAACTCAACGGTCTGCGTTGTGCTGGTGTCGGTCGCGGTGGTGCTGAGATAGCCGACGCGCGTACCGACGAGCACATGCGCGGGCATCCGGTTAAGCGCGAGCACCTTCGGATTCGACAGCACGACGGTGTCCGTCACCTGGTCGAGCATGCGGACGAAGATTGAGACGTCGCCAGTCACGATACCCGCCTTGAACGTGCCCGGCCCGGTCGTGTTGCCGGGGTTCGAGGTGATGGCCGTACCCTGGTTGTCCGGGGGTGTGAAGCCCTGGTTCGCCGCGCCCGTGCCGCCGCGGATCAGGTTGTTCGCGGCCGAGAGCGGGCCGCCGATGTTGATGAAGTCGGTGAAGTCCATGTCGGCGATGAGGGAGAAGTCCACGCCGAATGCGTTGGCCTCGTTCAGCGAACACTGCAGGATCGTGGCCTCGATGAGCACCTGCGAGGGCTTGGTGTCGAGTTGCGTCAGGAGCACCTGGACCGCCTCGATGTTCTCGGGATAGTCGTAGATCACCAGCGTTGCCGAGAGGGCGAAGTCGTCCTTGCCCGCTGGGACCTTGTCGCTGATCGTGAACTCCTTGGAGGGTGTGTTGACCTGGATCTCGCCGCCGTCCTTCGAGAGGAGCATGGTGACGAAACTCTTGGCGTCCTCGGCGTTGAGGTAGTTCAGCCGGACGACCTTGTACTCGCGCTTGAGCAGAGCCTTTTGGCGCTGGGCGTACTCCTCCTGCGTGAAGACGTAGATGAAGTTGCCCTGGACGACGTAGTTCCAGCCGTTGGGGTAGAGGATCGCTTCGAGGGCTTCCTCGAACGTAGCGTTCTTGATGGTGGCGGAGACCTTGCCGGTGACGTTCTTGCTCAGAACGATGTTCCGCTCGCTCTCGAGTTGGAGCATCTCGAGGACGCTCTCGATGTCCTCGTTCTTGACGGCGATGTCCACGGTGTCCTGGTCGCTGACCAGGACCTTCATTTTGTTCTCGCCTGAGCGGTCGGGCTTCATGGGGTCGCGGACAGGCGCGGGCTCGGGCTCGGTCTGTGCGAGGACGAGTCCGGGTGAGCCGCAGAGGACCAAGGATGCCGCGGCCATAGCGGGCAGGTTGCCGCATCGGGCCAGGATTTCGCCAGGGGTACGCGGACGCCGGATCGACATGAGAACTCTCCTGGGAGCCGACGGCCGGGTTGATCCGGGCGTACGGTCTTGGTACACAACAGCCTTCCGCCGAAAGGTTTACGGCGGGGATCGAGCAAGAGAGTCGGCACCTTTGGCCTGCGACTTTGGGCAAGATTCGGCCCGCCCCTCGGTTCGCGAGGAATGGGTAAGTTCTGCCGCATGTTCGGGGGAGGCAGGACGGCGGAAAGACCGCGGGCGCTGCGATAGAAAGCCGGCCTTGGCGTTAGGGTCTGGGAACAATGTTCTGAGTTGAGTCGCGCACGGTCGCCGCACCGACCGCTCAAGGAGGCGGTCGGTGGCGCGGAGAGCGCAGCGGGGTACCCACGCTCAGTCCGCGGGGGTTGCGCTGGCGGTCGCGCTGCGTTCGGATGCGCTTGCGGGCGGCTCGGCGATGGCGGTCTTGGGGTAGTTGGTAACCAGCAGCAGGCGCGACCAGATCAGCAGCCCGAAGGCCACGCACGCGACGCCCAGGAGCGTCACGCGGAAGTGGTTGTGCAATCCGCACTTGGTGCCTGATGGCGAGGTCGAAACGGAACAATGAGTAGACATGGGTGCCTCCATGCGTAGACCCAGGAGTTGAACTCTGAACGAATGTGCTTAGCCGCCACCGCCTGGGGGCGGCACGACAACCTCGGTTGCGACGACGACTCGGCCGGTGAACGGCTCGACGCGGATGTTGAACGCCTGCCCCGAGCCGGCGACACGGATCGTGCCGCCGTTGCCGGGAACCGCGCCAGCGGCATCGGCTACCGGGCCGCCCATGCCGTCGAAGATCAGGGTGTTGGTGCCGCTGAACGCCGCGGCGGTGATGCGGGCAGCACCGAACTTCTCATCGCGGAAGTCGACGAGGTAGCGGCCATCAGCCTTTGTGGGATCGAACATGGTGTTCGAGTCGGGGTCGATGATGTCGCCGGGGACTTCGACGAGAGCGTAACTGGAAGTCTCAACGTCGAAAACCATGGCGCGGCGCTCCTGGAACGCCACGGCCTCGGCTTGGATAAAGGTGATGTCGGAGATGATCGTGCGCACGGCGGCCTGGACCTTCAGGATGCCCGTCTCGCCCATCGCGGGGATGACCAGCGCACCGGCGATACCCAGCACCACGATGACGACCAGGACTTCAAGGAGCGTAAAGGCACGCCCCGCAGCCTGGAGAACACGCGACGCGGGTCGCGGGGTGCGCCGGCGGGCAAGGATTCTGGGGCGAACGTCGGGGCGCATACACAACTCCAACTATTGGCCTCAGGGTTCACGATCAGGGTTTGGTGGGCGCGGCGGCGGGCATTTCCGTGACCTTCACATTGATGCCCTTGTCGAGTTTTGTCTCGATGCGGGCCATGCGCTCGTTGATCTGCTTGAGTTGCTCGAGTTGCTCCTTGCGCTGCTGGGCGGCGTTGAAGGGCGTCTCGGGCTGGGGGGCGGCGGTCGCCGTGGCCGGTGAAACCGCGTAGGAGTCGCTCAGGTGAGAGACGGTCAACAGACCGGCAAAGACTGCCGCGGCGGGCATGACGACGATCGCCCGCGAGTTCGCGCCGCCGATCCACGCGT
>CAYMWG010000014.1:0-22031 GCA_964393765.1 uncultured Phycisphaeraceae bacterium | reverse complement strand
CCGCGTCCCGGGACGCGGATGGAGAGTTGGCAGCCTCTTGAGGCGCTGTCGCGGGGGGTGAGGATTTCGAGAGGAGCCTGATTACCCCGCTCTGGAGAGCGGGGCCACCCAGAAGAGCGGGTCCATCCGGCGAGGAGCAACTGCTCCAGATAGCCCGTGAGTTTGATCGACTTGGCCCGCAGGGCGGGCATCGTCGCGCGGTCGAAGACTTCCAGCGAGGCCCGCACCGCCGCGAGCGACAGGATGGGTGGGTTCGAGAGACTCCACGCGTCCGCGCGCGAGACCGGGACAAACTCAGCGCCCATCTTGAAGCGCGTTGCGGGGTCGTTCCCCCACCAGCCCGCGAGTCGCGGCAGCGTGTCATCGTTCAAGTGTCGTTCGTGGACGAACGCGCCCGCGACCGCGCCAGGGCCGGAGTTGAGGTACTTGTACGAGCACCACGCCGCGAAGTCGGCGTTCCAGTCGTGGAGGCTGAGCGGGATGTTGCCCGCGGCGTGCGCGAGGTCCCAGCCGACGATGACCCCACGCGACTGCGCGTGCGCGGTGATGGCCGCCATGTCAAAGACCTGGCCGGTGCGGTAGTTCACGCCGCCCATGAGCAGCATCGCCGCGGAATCCGCGTGCCGGTCGATGGAGCCGAGAACCTCGTCGGTTGTGAATACACCGTTGCGAGCATCCCCCGCGACAAGCCGCACGACGGCCCCGCCCGCGTCAAAGCCCGCATGGCGAGCATGGAACTCAGCCTGTGACTGGATCGCGTAGGAATCGGACGGGAACGCCGCGTCCTCCATGATGATCTTGAATCGCGCGCGCGTCGGGCGATAGAACGACACCATGAGCAGGTGAAGGTTCGTGGTCAGCGAGTTCATCGCGACGACCTCCGTCTCCTTCGCGCCGACCAGGCGGGCCAGCGGTGCGCGCAGTTCTTCGTGCGCGGGGTACCAGGGGTGCGCGGCGTGAAAATGGGCCTCGACGCCCAGACGCGCCCAGTCGTCGAGTTCCTGCACGACCGCCTCGCGCGTCGTCCGGGGCTGCAAGCCCAGCGAGTTGCCGGTCAGATATATGGCCGCATCGCCATCCGCGATGGCAAGCGGCGAGTGCGCGCGGGCCGTCCTCGTCGTGCTGCGCAGGTCGCCCGCGAGCGGCAGGTGGAACTGCTCGCGGAACGCGCGCAGCGGGTCCTGTGCATCGAGTTCGCGGGCGAAGGCCTCATCGTGGCGGAACTCGGGGGGGGCGGGCATGGGCGATTGTTGGCAGTGCTTTCGTGACACGGGCATCCTGCCCGTGTGGAACAAGTCCACGGCCAGGATGGCCGTGCTACAGCCGAAGGAACTCCGATGCGGTCTTCCAGAGCAGTTGCTCGATCACCGACTCCGGCACCGCGTTCCGCAGCGATTCGATCAACTCGCCCGGGCGCTCCTCGCCAAGCGGAAACGGGTAGTCGCTCCCCATGGCCACACGCTCAGCCCCCAAGAGGCCGGTCAGGACGCCCAGCGCGCCCGCATCATGCACCAGCGAGTCCACATAGAACGATGCGGGGCGCACGTCGGCCTCCGCCCCCCCGCCGCCGTCGATCCGGAGCGCGTGCTCGCGCGGGCTGCGCGTGCTGTCCACCGCGCACAGGTCCGGGCGCGCTGCAAACCCGTGCTCCAGCCGCCCGATCGTGCCGGGAAAACTGCCGCCACCGTGCGCGAAGCACACCCGCAACCGCGGCAGTTTCTCCAGGAGGCCGGAAAACAGCACCGATGCCACCGCCATCCCTGTCTCGGCGGGCATCCCCACCAGCCACGCCATCCAGTACTTGGCGTAGCGCGGGTGCGCCTCGGGCGGGACCGGCGGCGGGCCATCATCGCGCGTCGATTGGCCGAACGTCGCGCCGAGCATGTCCCACGGATGCACGAACACCGCGGCATCGAGACGCTGCGCGGCCTCGAAGAACGGGAAGAGTGCTGGCTCGCCGAGGTTCAGGCCGTTGACGTTGGTGCCGATCTGCACGCCGCGGAGGCCCAGACCCCCGCGATCCGTCGGAGTCACGCACCGCTCCAGTTCGCGGATGGCAAGATCAACGCTCTGCAAAGGCACGGTGCCGAGGCCCTCGAAGCGGCGAGACTGAGAAGACACGACCTGGAAGGCCGTGGTACATGCAGGAGCCGCCCGCACAACTTCGGCAATATGGTCGTTCAGCAACCGCGCAAGGTCCATCGCGTCCCGCGGCCTCGCCCAGTACGAGAACATTACCGGCACGGTGCTGAGAACCTGCGTCGTCACGCCGGTCCGGTTCATGTCGGCGAGCCGCACACCAGGGTCCCACACATTCGCCCGCACCTCGCGGAAGAACCTGGCCGGCGTCGAACCATCCTCGCTGGTCGTTTGGCACATCCGCGCGCAACCCGGGCCTTGGTGGTCGAGCGCCACCCACCCCGCGTAGCCGGACTTCCTGGTCCAGTCGGGCCAGCGCTCCGGGAGGATGTGGGTGTGCAGGTCGATCTTCACGCGGGCAAGTCTAAGCGATCATCTGCCGCACAAGCGCACCCAAGGAATCTCACCGCCCGAGACGCGGAGGACGCAGAGACAAGAATCCTCGTTCAGCTCGCAGCAATCGTGACAGCGAGAAAGCGATGAAAAAGGGTGGGATGGAAGCCTCGATGTGAGACTCTGCGTCCTCCGCGTCTCTCGCGGTAAAGTCCCCTGCCGAAGGAGCCTGGGTTATGTGTTACCCAGCGTCAGTTCAAGTTCAATCTCATCGTGCAACGGGATGCCGTTGAGCCCGATGAGCGGAATGGCCGGCACACGCTCGCGGTAGCGGTCGATCATGCCGCGATGCACCGCCACGAGGCGCCAGCCCCGCTTCTGATACAGCGCCAGCGCTCGCAGGTTGTCGTTGGTCGTGGTCAGGCGGAGCCGCTTCGCACCGCGCTGAACCGCGGCGCGGCTCGCCGCCTCCAGCAGCCTGCTCCCGATCCCCAGCCCCTCCGGCTCGGCGCTCAGCGTCACGATCTCGCACTCGCCGGGATCGAACGCCAGAGTGATGTGCCCGACGCGCCGTTCATCCATCCAGGCAACGAACGCGGGCAACTCGTCGGCCTCGTACGGGCGGTCAACCGATCTGATGGTCGTGCTCGACCAGTGGCGGATGAGTTCTGCGCAGACGAACTCCTGGTCGGCTTCGACTTTCGGACGGACTTCGATCATACCGACTTCCGCCGCGGACTCGCACGTCGGGCCTTCTTCATCCCCGGCGGGGCGGGCTTCCTCGCCGCACGGACCTTGCCCTTGCTCAGCGCGATCGCGCCGGCGCGCTGGATCACATAGCCGCAGTTCTTACACGTCCGGCGTGAGGCCGGCCCGCCCCAGAACCTGCCCATGATGACCGCCAGGTCGCGGTCGATCTTCCGGAGCCTGAACCGCGCATCATGCACAAGCTCATCGCACTCGGGGCAGTACCACTGGAGCGCATCGTTCTGACCCTTCGGACGTGGGAACTCGACGATCAGGCCCACCGTGCCCGCGGGACGCTGCGGCCGGTGCGGCAGCCAGCGCGGCAGGAGCAGCATCTCTCCCTCGCGCACGATCACATCGTGCGGCGGCGAGCCGTCGAGCGGGCGAACTCGTACGGCGATGTCGCCCTCGAGTTGGTAGAACAGCTCCTCGGTCGGGTTCACATGAAAGTCGTTGCGCGTGTTCGGCCCGCCCGAGACAAACACGATCGCGTCCGATGATTCCGTGAACAACTGCTTGTTGCTCACCGGCGGCCGGAGGTGCCTGCGGTTCTGCCTGATCCACTTCTGAAGATCGAGTTTCATCAGCGCATCAACTGAAGATCGAACCGCACCTGCCATGCTGGGGTTTCCTCAAATGGTCGTGAGCGCAGCCGGCACACGTCAACGACGAGCAACCGCGCGCCGCTTGATCGGCGGCTTGCTCCCCACGGTGCCGGCGGGCTTTACGGTGGTCCGGGCTCCGGGCGCGCGTGCGGGCTGGATCGTCGGCGGACGGGCCGAGACCAGGTCGCCCTTGCCGGGAGGCTGGACCATCGACCCGCACTTGCGGCACGTCCGGAGCGTGGCATCGTCCCAGAATCGCGAGAGGATGTCGGGCAGTTCGTCGTGCGCCTCATCGAGCGAGAACCCCTCCTCGTACACCGAGGAGTTGCACCGGTCGCAGTAGAACCGGAGCGTGTCGTCCTCGCCGCGACGACGACGCTCGACCACCATCCCCACAGACCCTTCCGGCCGCTGCGGGGAGTGCGGCACGTTGGCCGGGAGCGCGAACAACTCCCCCGCCCCTACGGCCACCTCGTGGACCACCCCGTCATCATCACGCAGCCACAGGATCAACTCCCCCTCCATCTGGAAGAAGAGTTCCTCGTGCGGGCTGACGTGGTAGTCCTTCCGGCGGCTAGGTCCGCTGGCCACCGAGACGACGAACTCCTTGGCACCCCCTATGAGACGCCCCTCGCCCAGCGGCGGCTTGATACAGCGCCGGTTCTGGTTCAGCCAGTTTCTGAGATTCGTGGGTAAACCGAGCGTGGCCGGCATGGCGGGCCTCCGGATAATTCAGACCATCCCCGCCCCTGCCTTCCCATTCAAGGCGACTGAATCCTATCGCCGCCGATCCGCCCCGGGAACCCCTCGGACAGTGCAGCAGTGGCGGTGGGCATACCCCCATGCGCCGGGGCATGGATAATCGAAGCATGACCGCTCAACCACCTGCACCCCATCCCCTGGCACGCGTTGTGCTCGAAACCACTTTGCTCGTCCACGGCGTGCCAAGGCCGGACGCCGCGCCCCTCGCCTGCCGCCTCGCGGCGATCGTCCGATCCCACGGCGCAATACCTCTCGTAGCCGGAATCCTGCACGGACGCCCGATCGTGGGGATGAGCAACGCGGAACTCCAGGAGTTGCTCGCGCTTCCCGCGAATGAGGTTCTCAAGGTCAACACCGCCAACTTGGGGGTGGCCCTGGCCCGGCGACTGCACGGCGCGACGACCGTGAGCGCGACCATGGAACTCGCCGCCACGGCCGGCGTGAGCGTCTTTGCCACCGGCGGCATCGGCGGCGTCCACTTACCGACGGCCTCAACAGCGCTGGATGTCTCTTCGGACCTCCACGCGCTCACGCGCTTTCCGGTCGCCGTGGTCGCCTCGGGCGTCAAGTCGATCCTCGATGTCGCCGGAACGCGCGAGATGCTCGAGACCCTTGGCGTCCCCGTCGTGGGCTTCCGAACCGACGACTTCCCGGCGTTCTATCTCCGAAAGGCCGACAACGCGGAGGTAGGCGACCTCGACGCTCGCTTCGAAGACGTAGCGGCGCTGGCGGTGTTTGTGAGGCGCGAACTGGCACGCACCGCGCGCGGGGTGCTTGTCTGCAACCCGATCCCCGCCGAGCACGAGTTGAAGGCCGACGGCTGGCAGCGCTGGCTCACGGAGGCGAGGGTGATCGTTGGAGCATCGGGAGCACAGGGCCGGGATGTCACGCCGCGTCTTCTGGGCGCGCTTCACGAACTTTCCGGCGGGGCGACGTTGGCGGCGAACATCGCGCTGGCCGAGTCTAACGCCGCCCTGGCGGGCCAACTCGCGCGGGCGATGGTGGTGTGACAGGTCAATCTCGATCTTCGGGGAAGCCAAAGACGAATAAGGTTCCGGCTCACGAAGCGTTACCAGCGGAGCGCCCGCCTCTCTGCTGGCACGTCCAACCCAGGTTTCGATTTGCGTCTAGCAAACAAAATGCGTACACTCCCGTTGCCCGCGCAACGGCAAGGGCCAGAAAGGAATCTGAATGCCGCAAACGCTGCGCTTGCGTGGAAATGGGAAGGTGATCGGCAACGCTTTCGACCCACGAAACGATGCCACAGTGTTTCACGGGGATTGCCGCGAGCTGGTAAGCGAACTCGCGCCGCGATCTGTGCAGCTGTTTGTCACCTCGCCGCCGTACAACATCGGTAAGAAGTACGAGAAACGCGTCGATTTGACTTATTACCTCCGGCGGGAGAGAACGGTCATCGATCTGTGCATCGACAAGCTCGCGCCTGGCGGCAGCATTTGCTGGCAGATTGGCAACCACGTTGACAATGGTGAGGTTTTTCCCCTTGACGTGCTGCTCTACCCGTATTTCAAGGAACGCGGACTAAAGCTTCGAAACCGAATCGTTTGGCACTTTGAGCATGGGCTCCATTGCAGCCAGAGATTTTCCGGTCGCCACGAAACTATCCTTTGGTTCACCAAGGGCGACGCGGTCGGGTCACACTTCTTCAACGTCGATCCCGTCCGTGTGCCCCAAAAATATCCGGGAAAGAAGCACTTCAAAGGGCCAAGGAAGGGCCTCTTCTCTGCGAACCCGCTCGGGAAGAATCCGGGCGACGTGTGGGTGATTCCAAACGTCAAGCACAATCATCCCGAGAAGACAAGCCACCCTTGCCAGTTCCCGATTGAACTTGTTGAACGGCTCGTGCTCTCCATGACCCGTCCCGGAGACTTGGTGGTGGATCCCTATATGGGAGTCGGATCATCGCTCGTGGCGGCCCTGCTCAATGATCGTCGCACCGCGGGAGCGGACTTGGTCAAGGAGTATGTGGACATCACCAATGACCGACTGTCGCAAGCACTCAACGGTGACCTGCGAATGCGGCCCCGAAATCGCGCTGTTCACATACCCACGCCGAACTCAACGCTGACGACACGTCCATGGCTGCTGGCTCGGAGCGCTTCTTGAAAATCGCCCAGAGATACTCGCATTTAAACGGGCTCGAGCACCTTCTAATCCATAAGCCGAACTTGTGGGCCGAAATCGAAAGGGTTATCGCCGCGGTAGACGCCTCGAAGTGCAAGACAAAGAAGTCGAAGGAAAAGCGCAAGAAGGGCCAGATGCTCTACAGCCCTCCCGCGATGAACAAGTGCTTTGCTCAGGAACTCGGAGCGTTGCAGTGGCAGCAGTCCAAGGTCAGCTACTGGGTAACCGCGGACGATAAGCTGATCCGCAAGACGATTCCGATGGAACCCGCGCAGCAGAAGAAAGAAATTGAGGCCGCCGGCGAGAAGGCCATCGCCACCTACAACCAAACGGACTTTGTCAAGGACAGGATCGCGATCGAGGTCCAGTTCGGCAAGTACGCTTTCGTAGCGTTCGACATGTTCGTGAAGCACATGGCGTTCTACGTCGGCGACAAAATCGATGTCGGCGTCGAGATACTTCCCATGAAAGCACTTCAAGCGCAGATGTCATCAGGCGTGCCGTACTACGAGCGCGGTTTGTACGACATGCTTCGCCAGGGCCGCGGTATTCCTGCGGTGCCCTTTCGTCGTCGTCGGTGTCGTGCCCTAACGACTCTTGCGGTCAGAGACGAGATTAGTTCCACAACCTCCCGAACGAGGCCGTGCTATAGCCGCGCCAGTTCTCCATGCTTCAATCCGTTCAAATCCGTGCTCATTCGTGGCTACTCCTCTGCCTCCCCAGCCACTCCGCGAGTTTCTCCGCAGACCAGGTGTTGACGCACAGTTCCGCCGGGAGCCAGCCGCGACGGGCCGTGGCCACGCCGTACCGCAGGTTGTCAAAGTCGGCCTCGCGGTGAACATCGCAGTCGATCGCGATCAGGCATCCGGCATCGACCGCCGCGCGCACATGCACGTCGCGCAGGTCCAGCCGCAGCCAGTGCGAGTTGATCTCGAGCGCGACATCGTTCGCCTTGGCCGCGTCGATCACCCTGGCCATGTCGGGGCTGAGGCCGGCTCGCTGGTTCAGACGCCGCCCCGTCGGGTGGCCCAGGATGTTCACCTTTCCGCTCTCGATCACCCGAACAAGGCGCTTTGTCGCCGCCTCCGGCTCCTGGCTCAGCGCGGCGTGCGGCGATGCAACAACGATGTCGAGCAGCGCGAGCGTCTCATCGTCATAGTCGAGCGAACCGTCGGCGAGGATGTCCACCTCGCTCCCCGCCAGAATCTGCATCCCCTTGAACATTTTCCGGGCCGCGCGGACCGCCGCGGCGTGCTCGCGGAGACGTTCCGGTGACAACCCGCCCGCGATCGCGCTGGACCTGGAGTGGTCGGTCACCGCGATCGTGTGGAAGCCGCGCGACTTCGCCTGCACCACAAGTTCCTCAATGCTCATCCGCCCATCGGAAGCGGTAGTGTGCGCGTGCAACTCGGCCTTGATATCCGCGAGCGTGATGAGTCCCGACCCTGCACCGAGAGTCGGTGCATTGCGGGTTGCTTTCTTCCCGGCGCTTGCCAGCGCGAACGCCTTCTCGGCGCGGTCGATCTCGCCCCGGTCCTCCCGCATCTCCGGCGGGACAAACGCGAGTTTCAGCACGCTAAAGACCTCTTCCTCTCTCTCGCCGGCAACGGCCTCAATGCCCCGCTGCTGCGGCGGCGTCTTGTCATCGTCATCAGGAAACAGGCCGTACTCGTTGAGCGTCAGCCCCATCCGCAGCGCCCGCTCGCGCAGGCGGATGTTGAACTCCTTGGACCCTGTGAAGTACATCAGCGCTGCGCCCCACGACGCGACCGGCACCACGCGCAGGTCCACCTGCACCGTCGGACCCACCTCCGCCTCGCCGACCTCGCCCTCGATCTTGAACCGCCCGGCATCCGCGGATATCCGCGCCCGCACCGACGACCTGTTGTCGCCCGCGGTGATGATCTGCGCGACGCCCGGCAGCGTCCGGAACACCACGCTCGCCCTGGCCGCGGCCGCTCCGTCCCCTGTCGCCACAAGCACATCGATATCGCCGATGGTGTCGCGCCCGCGCCGCAGCGACCCGGCAAACTCCGCTTTCTCGACGCCCTTGACGGCGAGCATGGCCGCAACGAAGCGTTCCGCCACGGGCACCGCCAGCCCGAGGGGGAGGCGCATCTGCCCCTGCTCGGCGAGGTCGAGCGACTCCTTGAGTTTCAGCACGCTCTTGGCACCCATCCGCGGCAGCCCGAGGATCGATCCATCGGCGATGATCCGCCGGAGCGAGGCGATGTCCGTGACGCCGCCTTCCTTCCAAAGCACCGCGGCGGTCTTGGGGCCGAGCCCCTGGACATTCAGGAGCGCGATGACGCCCGCGGGCACCTTGGCCTCGAGTTCGTCAAGTTCGGTCATCCGGCCCGTGCGCGAGAACTCGGCGATCTTGTCGGCGATCTTGGGGCCGATGCCTTCGATGGCTCGGAGTTTGGCCGGGTCGCCGGCGACGGTCGCGATGTCGAACGCGAGTCCCTCGACCGCGCGGGCGGCCCGATCGTGTGAGATGGCCTTGAAGCGGTCCTCGCCGAGCAGGTCCTGCAGCCGCGCGATCCGTGTCAGGCGATCCGCCACCGCCTCGTTCATGCTCATGCAAGATGGTAGGTTTGGGGTACCACCGGCTCACCCGACATCCCCGAGCCCCAGCCACTTCCCGTGCTGGCGGAGCAGCCGCTTGCGCAGCAGGTCCTCACCCGGTCCGCGCAACTCCGGGGACCGCTCGATCCACGCGCCGGCGTCCCGGCGTGCCATCACCAGCAGTTCGCGGTCCCGCATCAGGTCCGCGACCTTGAAGGGCGGAGCGCCGGCCTGACGCTGGCCGAAAACCTCGCCTGGCCCGCGGATCTCAAGGTCCTTCTCGGCCAGCGCGAAGCCGTCGGTGGTCTTGGCGATCGCCGCGAGCCGCAACTCGCCGTCGGGGGTCTTGGGCTCGCCGATGAGCACGCAGACCGATCGCTTCTTGCCGCGGCCGACGCGCCCGCGGAGTTGGTGCAGTTGCGCCAGGCCGAACATCTCGGCGTGCTCGATGACCATGACCGTGGCGTTGGGCACATCGACACCCACCTCGATGACCGTCGTCGCGACAAGCGCATCGATGAGCCCGGCGCGGAAGCGGTGCATCACCTGGTCGCGCGTGCGCGCCGAGAGCCGCCCGTGCATCGCGGCGATTCGCTTGCCGGCGAACTCGTGGGCCTCCAGCCGGGCCATCACGCTGCGGAGGTCCGCGAGATCCTCGTCGCCGCCGCTCCCGGCCGCGCTTGCGCCGGTGTCGATTGCCGGCACCACGATGTACGCCTGGTCCCCCGTGTCCAGCCGCTTCCGTACGAACGCGTACACCTCGCCCGATTTCTCAGCGGTGACTACGCGGGTCGCGATAGGCGTGCGACCCGACGGAAGTTCGTCGATTGTCGACACGTCCAGGTCGCCCAGCAGCGTGAGCGCGAGCGTGCGGGGGATGGGCGTCGCGGTCATCACCAGCGTGTGCGGCGTCAGCGTGCGGGTGTCCGCGCCGACCGCTTCGGCGGACTTGCCCTTGAGCACCGAACGCTGATGCACGCCGAATCGGTGCTGCTCGTCGATCACCACCACCGCCAGCGACCGAAACTTCACGTCCCCGGTCAGCAGCGCGTGCGTGCCGATCACCAAGTCCGCCCCGCCCCCGCCACTCTCGCCCGCGATCCGCGCCAGCGCGCCCTCGCGCTCCGCCCTGCCCATCGCGCCCGTGAGCAACTCGATCTTCACGTTCGAGCCTTTCAGCGCCTCGGAGATCGACAGGAAGTGCTGCTCGGCCAGCAACTCGGTGGGTGCCATCATCGCCCCCTGGTGCCCCGCGGCGGCGGCCAGCAGCATCGCGTAGATCGCAATCACCGTCTTACCCGAACCGACATCGCCCTGGATCAGACGGTTGGTCGGCGCATCGAGCGTCAGGTCCGCCACGACCTCGTCGATGACGCGCGACTGCGCACCGGTCAACTCAAACGGGAACCGTTCGCGGATGTGCTTGTCGATCTGCGCAGACCACCGCAAAGGCAAGGCCCGCATCGTCCGTCGGACCTGCGCTCGGCGCAGAAAGACGCCGAGTTGGAGCATCAACAGTTCGTCATACGCCAGCCGCCGGTGCGCCGCCGCCCCCTGTTCATCGGACTCGGGCCGGTGCGCCAGGCGGTAAGCATCGGCCAAGGCGGGCAGGTCCTTGGCCCTGCGGAACTCGGGCGAAAAGTGATCCTCGATCTGCGGGAGCGCCGCGTCGAGCACCTTCCCCACCGCCAACTCAATCTTGGCCGAGTTGATGTGCTCGGACGCTGGGTACACCGGGCGCACCCGCGCCTCCCTCGACGCCGGCTCGGCGTCCTCATCAAGGACCTCCCACTGCGGGTTGGCGATCTGCAGCCACCCGCCGCGCGGTCCGAACTTCTTGGCCTGCCCCTGAACACGAATCCGCATCCCCGGGAACAATCGGTCCTTCAGGTACGTCTGGTTGTACCACACCAGGTCCAGGCGGCCGGTGTGGTCGAGCAGGACCGCCTCAAACCGCGGCCGCCGGCCGATGGGCCGGACGCGTGTCGCCGAAACCTCGCCGCGAGCAGTGATGATGTGCCCGGGCGAGAGGTCCGAGATCGCCGACTCGGCCTCCAGTCGCTCGTAGCGCATCGGCAGGTGCTTGACAAGGTCCGCGACGGTGCCGATCCCGAGCCTCGCCAGCGCTTCAACCCATGCCGGACGGATCGCGGGAACCTCAGCCAGCGGCGTGGTGAGCATGATCGGATCGGCGTGTTTGGTCGGGGGCGGCACGCACACAGCGTATTGAGGTTTGCGGCGGCACGTCCGGCGCGATAACCTTGTGCCCAATGCACGAGCACGAAGAGAACTGGCGCTCCTACCCCATCGAGTCCGAGGACACGATGGGCTTCTCAATGACCGATCTCGGCTGGACCGACCCCCCCGGAGACCACCCCTGGTGCCTGCGCTTGGCGATCGAACTCGCCGACCCCGGCGCGGAGGGCCTGGGCGGCAGCGAGGAAATGGAAGCGCTCTCCGAGGGCGAGGACGTCTTCCTGGCGGGAGCCGAGACGGCCGATGTCATCCACGTTGCGCGGGTCCGGCTCGGGGGCGAGGTCGCATGGTTCCTGTATGCGAAGTCCGAGGATGCGCTCGAGTCCCTTGGCAACGCCGCGGCCGAGGCGCTGCAGCGCGATGTCTCCGTCGGCTCGCAGCACGACCCGGAGTGGGGCATCTACGCGAGCCTGCTCCCCAGCCCCGCGGTCGAGCGATGGATGCTCGACTGCGATGTGGTCGATGCGCTTGAGGAGCAGGGCGACCCGCTGACCACCGCGCGGGAGGTGCGGCACTACGCCTACTTCGAGGACCGCGCCACCGCCGAGAGTTACGCGCTCTCCGGCGAGCAGGAGGGGTTTGAGGCGGAGGTGACGGAGCCCGATGAGGAGCAGGAAGCCTTCCTCGTGCAACTCGTTCACCAGAGCGCTGTGGACCTCGACACCATCAGCCAGACCACTCAGTCGCTGGCCGAGCGGGCCGAGGAACTCGATGGCGAGTATGACGGCTGGGAGTGCAAACTCGTCAAGGGTCCGGGCGGGACAGTGAACTAGACACCCTCGTGCGATCCGGCGACCGATCAGAAGGAACCCAGAGTGAGCAGAGGGAGCAGTGAAAAAGCAGAGGAAACCGCGTGAAGGCGGGAACGCCATTACGCCAAATGTGAAACAACGCCAGGCTGTTAAGGACGAACTTATCTGTTCAATCGGTTCCCGATCTGGGTCATCTGCGTTTCTGCATTTCTCTGTTCACTCTGCCCTCTCTGAGTTCGCCTTTCCGGGAATTTTTGCCGGGTCGATCTCCCGCAGGTACGCCCACGAATAAATCCCCGTGTCGTGCCCGTCGGAGAACCGAATCCTGATGGCGTAGTTGCCGACCAACTCCGCATCCACCACCGTCAGTGGCCCGGCCCGACCCCTCCCCGTGGATGCCGGCAGCACCGCAAGCGGGTTGGTTGCCAGTTGCTTGCGCATCTCACGCGCATCGGCCGAGGGGGACATCCGGCGCAGGTGCGCAACGGAGTACTCCGAAGTGGACCCGTCGGCCCACCGGATCGTCAGCCCGTGGTCTTTCCTCATGTCGAGTTTCGCGGGCGCATCCATCGATGGAGAAGGATACGCTGCGAACGATGCCATACGTCCTATTCGTCCTATAGGCTCTATCTCGGAACTTCCCCCATGCACTTTGCCGACCGCCTCGCCGCGGCCATCGACCAGACCGGCGCACCCGCGTGCGTGGGCCTGGATCCGATCCTCGAAAAGATACCTCAGGCCTCTCTCGACGCGACGGCCCGCGAGGGAGGCGACGATATCGAGGCCCTTGGCGACTTCTGCATCGGCGTGATGCACGCCGCGCACGACGCCGGAGTCACCGTCATTAAGCCCCAGAGCGCGTGCTTCGAGCGGCACGGCTCGCGCGGGTTTGCGCAACTGGAGCGCACCGTCGCAGAGGCGCACCGGCTGGGCATGCTCATTGTTCTCGATGCCAAGCGCGGTGATATCGGCATCTCCGCCGAGCACTACGCGGCCTGGGCGTTCGACCACTTGGACGTACACGCCATCACCCTCAGCCCGTATCTCGGTTCGGACACGCTCGAACCGTTCATGCGGGAGGGTCGTGGCATCTTCGTTCTCGTCCGCACGTCAAACCCCGGCTCCGATGCCGTGCAGGCCGTGCGCCTCGCCGATGGGCGCAGCGTTGCCGAGATGTTCGCGGGCATGGTCGCCGAACTCGGCCGGCACCGGAGAGGTGGGCGGGGCCTGTCGGATGTGGGCGCGGTTGTCGGCGCCACCAAGGCCGATGAGGCCGCAGCGCTACGCGAGCGCATGCCCGACCAGGTCTTCCTGGTTCCCGGCTATGGAGCGCAGGGCGGCACGCTCGAAGATGTACGCCGGATGATCCGGCCCGGCGCACGCCGCCCGGGAGATTTGGGCGTGCTGGTCAACGCCAGCCGGTCGGTGATTTACGCGCAGGCCGAGCCCGGTGAGAACTGGACGCACGCCGTGCGCAGCGCGGCCCAGAACCTCATCACCCAACTCCGCGACCTTGCGTGACCCAAAAACACAAGCGGACCCCGAAAGGGCCCGCGTGTGCGTGGTTCGATCATGCGGATCAGTTTGTTCAGCGCCGACGACGGGCAACGACAAGCAAACCCAGGCCCATGAGCGCGATCGACGCGGGCGCGGGGATGTTGTTTCCCGAGGACGTGAACGCGGCCGTCGCGGTGTAGTTCGTCGGAGTGCCCACTTGGTTGGCGAAACTGAAGGCGAAGGCCTCGTTGAACGGAATGAACGGGTCGATTACCGGCCCGCTGAAGGTGACTCCGAAGCCGGCGAACTCGCTCGAGCCAAAGCCGGATGGACTCAACTGCCCGCCCGTGAAGTTGATCCGGGCGATGAGCGTCACCCCGCCCGCCTCGAAGAATCGAATCTGGCCCGCTCCCAGCGTGAAGAACGCTGTGCCGCCCACCTGTGTCGCCATAACCGGGTCAAACTCGAACGTCGCGTTCGCATAGTCCGGTTGGGAAATGCCCGGCGTCTCGAGCGTGAGGTTCATGCCGCTCCAGCCCCCGGTGAGCAGGCCCGCGGAGAGCGTGAAGAGCGGTGTCGAGGAACCCTGCGACGGATCGGCGAAAGTCAAAAAAGTGGCGGCCTGTGTGGAGGAAACGAAAGCCGTGGTGGTGACAGCCAAAGCACAAAGAGAACGCGACATAGCGGAAAACTCCTTCCGTACGTCTCTCTCCTACCCGGGATGTTGGTCTCGCTCCCCGCCGCCGTGCTTAGAAGGTCTCCAGCCCTCTAGCGAAGTGGATCATAATCGCATACGTCCGAGATGCAAGCGTTTTTGGCGAAGAATCCGTCGTTACTCTCGGACCTTCGGCAAAATGGCCACAGATAGCCGGCAACGCGGCTGTCAGGTCGCCAACGCGGGGCCATGACCCTATCAGACCTAAAACAACAAAGGCTCACATGGGCTTCTTGGAGATCGTCACGTCGTACACCTTCAGGAGTTTCTCCTTGTCGAAGATCATCTCCTGGCGGCTCAGGCCCACGACGTCGTACTCAGTCGTAAGTTCGATCGCATCGACCGGGCACGCCTCCTCGCACATCCCGCAAAAAATGCACCGGAGTTCATCGATCTCGAACTTCTTGGGGTACTTCTCGCGGTCGTCCCAGGGCGACTCCCCCGCTTCGATGTGGATGCAGTTGGCCGGGCACAGCGTTGGGCACATCATGCACGCCACGCATTTCACCCGGCCCTGCTCATCGCGGTTCAGGCGGTGGACGCCGCGAAAGTTGCGGATTTCCATGCCGCCGTCCTCGACTGGGATGTCCTCGCGGCGCTGCTCAGGGTACTGCAAGGTCCGGCTGGTGAAGCCCGCGCCAAAGGACGTCACAAAGTGACGCATGGTGGTGCCGAAGCCCTTGAAAATCTCGGGGAGGTAGGACGCCTCCCAGCGCGAGAGACTCGGGCCGGGGACGATGAAGATGTCCTGCTCGCGGATCGTCATGGGCCGGAGTATACGGGTCCGCACCGCCATCAATCGGGCACCCGAGCGGCATTCCCACCCCGCCGGGGACCGTATACTCCCCTATGGGCCGCTCACGCCGACAGCCCCCGCTCTACGAGGTTCTCTCGTCGCCCTCGCGTCGCCTTGGCGGCACGGGTCAGGTTCGGACATTCAGCCCGGCCGCCTCTCCTCCGGCAACGCCGACGGTGACTCCCCCATCCCACGCACTGACCTCCGCGGTTCCTTCAGCCGCCCCGGTGCCGGAACTCAAGCCCGTCACAGCGCCACACTCGCCTGCCCACGGTGTTCACAACGCAGCCGGGGTGTCGCTGCCCGATCAGCGCCAGCCGCGGGTTCACGCCCCCGCGGCGGCGAACGCTGCCCCCGACGCGGGTTCAGTTGCTCACCCCGAAGCGCCCGCTGCGACCGTTCGAGTCTCGTCCACCATGCTCATGGTCGGGTTGGGATTCCTGATCGTGATCATCGCCATAGTCTGGGGAGTCGCCTTCCAGAGCGGCCAGCAGAATCGTGATAATGAACTTGGCGAACTCGGTACCTGGAAGCAGCCCGAGAGTGGCACGGCTGTGCCTGACTCGGGCGGATCGGCAAAGCCACTCGCCCAAGCGCCGCGCAAGACCGAGCCTGCCAAGCCCGCCGATGCCCCAGCCGGAACCGACCCACGGGTCGCGGGCTTCAACTACCTCTACCTTGGAACGCTGACACTCAAGGACGCCAGCGCGGGAGTGGATTTCCTCAAACGCAACGGCGTTCAGGCGTTTCATGTAGTTGATCGGTCCCGCGGCGGTGGCAACAATCCCCCCTGCCGAATCTACGCGTCGCAGGGCTTTGCGGGCGGTCCCCGTTTCAAGGAAACGGAGAAGGAACGCAACGACCTGATCCGGCGCGTGGAGGAACTCGGCAAAAAATGGCAGCGCGAAGACAAGGGCGCGAGTGATTTCCGCCAGCCCTACTGGACGCTGCACAAGGGATGACTGAGTTGGGATGACACAGAGTTGATGCCTCGGCCGACCGTCGGCCATCACCAATCGCCACGGAGCCGGACAGATGAGCCTCGACCGTTCACTCAAAACCAAGGGCAGCCTTTCGGGCGTTCGCAGCGTGCTCACCCGCGCTGAGCGCATCGCCAAGATGACCACCGACAAGAAGTTCGACGCCAAGAAGGACAAGGCCCTGGGCCTGGCCAAGACCCGCGTCGGCAAGGCCGGTTGATTAGCTCGCTGCGAAAGACGCGCTTTTAGGCTTACGGCATTGTCCGAGCCGCAGTCCTGCCGCGCGCGGCCCGCAGGACGTCCCATTCGGCTCAGCCTGATTCCCGCTCGAAATCGGGCGCATTCCACGCGACAGCAATTCAAGCGCATTGGGTTCCAGTCAGCACTGCACCCGAGATTGGTCGCGGATCCGTTTCAGAGAAGGTCGCTATGCTTCGCGGATTCGAAGAGGCGAGGCTCATGCAATCAAAGACTCGTTCGATCGTGACGGGCGTGATGGCGATCGGTGGGCTTTGCCTGTCGGCATTTGCGCAAAGCCCCCCAACCCGGCTCGCGTTCTACGGAGTCCTCGACACGGCCCAATCCGCGGCGGTCAAGGATTGGTCCTTGTTGCTCTGGAGCCGTATCGAGAATGGTCCCCCGGCAGCCGCGGCATCCACTTTCACATTCGACGATCCGGCCCTTGCATCGCCGTTGTTCCAGCCGCTCCGGGCTGCAAAGTCCATACTCGAATCACTGGCGGTCGCGCCCGACTCTGACTGCTTCTGGATTGCTTCGACAACAACCGGGAGCATCGTCGCCGTAGGTGACGCCGCGGTCATCCAGGCTGCAAAGGAGTACATGATCCTCGGCAGGCTGTCGACGGACCTTCTGGAGAACCCCCAGTCCGCTTTGACGCACCTCAACAAGGTACAGGCATCTGCCAACGCCGATGTTGCCATTGAGGGCGGCGCATTGGTCTCCTACGGCGTTGAGCCCGGGAGCATCGCCGCCGCGTACCTCGCCGGGCAGCCCAAGTTCGACCTTGCCCCGGGAACATTGCACGCGATCGGGGTGATCCTCGCGAGCGCACCAGCCATCGCCGGTGGCGCCTCCGGTCCCGCCGAGTCCATCCGGGCGATTCGCGGCGGAAGCAGTGGAACGGACGAGTTCCTTGCGCAGTTGGGCGAGTTGCTCTGGCACGCCGAGGTTGACCAAGTCGTAGTCACTCGCCTTGATGCCACTTTCGGAGCATATGGCTCCCTTCCCCTGGCACTCGTGCAGTTCAACGACTCCTATGTTCTTGTTGATTCCGTCAACGGAGCGCTCGCCGGGCCGTTCGAGCCTGCCTCTCCATTCGATGCGACCTCGCTGCTCGCAAACCACTCGAACGCCTACCAGCCAGGATCGGCGGTGGTGTATGTGGACGACCAAGGCTGCGAAACCGACGTGCCGAAGCCTTTGCCACCGCAACTGAAGATTCGTTGCATTCCCATCATGCTTATTCCCGGAACCCCGGCGGTCCATTGCTGGATCGAACTGGAGGCACCCGGACCCGGTGGGAGTCGGCGAGTCTGTGGCGCGCACCCACAATGGCCCACCGTCGTCGACGATCCGATCACAGAGCCTCCAACGAGTTTTCCCTTCGGGCCAATCGTTGTGTATTGCAATACTTGGGAAGGATCGCCGGAGGAAAATTTCGTGACCGATACCGGCGACCCGCTTGATGGCATCCGTACCACCCAAATCAACTGCCCCGAGGGCACGGACACCAATGCGATCTACGACTGTATCTCCCAGGTCACGACGCGGATTGCTGCGTGCGCAATACCCTATGACGCTGTCCACGGTCCGAACAGCAATACGGCCGTTCGCGTTGCCGTGCAGTATTGCGTCAATGCAGCCTGCTGCACGATGATGTCCCCAGGTTCCACGCCGCGAACGAGTCGCGGGCGGATTCCAGTTGGATGGGAATCGGAGGAGGGGATGCGCCGACTGCAAGAGTGCATTGATGCTGCGCAGCCTCCGATCGCTCAACCTAGCCCTCCACCACCGCCACCGCCGCAGCCCGACGGTGGTCCATGATACTTCCGTGTTCATTATTGAGCGAGGCAAGAAGGGAGTAACTGCCAAATGCGATCGACCTTGTGCTGCATCATTGCCATATCTCTGTCTTCGCTGATGGCCTGCCGTGCATCGCCAAGCGAGTTGGTCCGCATCCACAATGATTCGCCAGCATTTGCCAAAGTTGTTGTCGTATTCGGGCTACGACGTGGGTTTGGACCCAACGGAGTCGTTGCAGGACCGGGCGCGCTGGCAGAGATCCTCGCACCTGGACAGACTTGGACGGCATCCATGGACGAGTCTGAGGAACCACTCCAGGTTCCCTCGCCGCTTTCCGTCACGGTGGTTCTGGTTCGACCTCTCGACCGGTTGGGCTGGACCGCGTTTCTTGTCGAGCGGCGCTGGATCGATCCTCAAGAGCGGAGCGACGTAGCACAGGTGCATTGTGTTCTTCGAGAAGATTCCGCTGAATACAAGATCGAAGCCTATGACCAGTTGGCGAGGCCGCTCAAAGTTCGGACCCAAGGCCGCGAGGGGACCGACTTTGAGATGGTCCGTCGATGGATGTCGGAAATCTATTAGGTTGAGCCAATCGTGCTCGACTCGGACTTCAAATGGCACAGTTCTGAGCGAGGAGGGGCCTGATGGACATCGACCGCCTGATCGCCGAGCGCGCCAAGCGGATCGACGCCTCGGGCATCCGCCGCGTATTCGACCTTGGCGCGCGCCTGAAAGACCCGATCAACCTCTCGATCGGCCAGCCCGACTTCCCGGTGCCAGATGCGGTCAAGGCCGCCGCGATCCGCGCGATCGAGGGCAACCAGAACGGGTACACGCAGACGCAGGGCATCGCGCCCCTACGCCAGCGGATCGTCGAGCACCTGAGGACCGATGTCGGCTGGGAAGTTGACGCCCGCCCGCTCAGCGCAGCCGACCCCGCGCGCCCCGGAATAATCGTCACCTCCGGCACCTCCGGCGCGCTCATGCTCGCCTTTCAGGCGCTCCTCAACCCCGGCGATGAGGCGATCATCCCCGATCCCTACTTTGCGATGTACCCGCACATCTGCACGATGGTCGGGGCGACCGGGGTGCCGTGCAACACCTACCCCGACTTCCGCCTCACCGCCGCGCGCGTCGAGCCGCTCATCACTGCCCGCACCAAACTGGTTCTGCTCAACAGCCCCGGCAACCCCGCGGGCGTGGTCGCAACGAACAACGAATGTCGCGACCTGCTCGAACTCTGCCGCGAACGCAACGTCCTGCTCATCTCCGATGAAATCTACGACACGTTCACCTACGCCGATGCACGCGAGCCGTCCCCGCTGGGGGGGGGGGAGCACCAACCTGCCCCAGCCCCGCGCGCTTCCCCGGGGCGGAGAACGACGTACTGCTCATCCGCGGGTTCGGGAAGACCTACGGCGTCACGGGCTGGCGGCTGGGCTACTGCGCCGGGCCACGCAGGCTCATCGAGGAAATCAGCAAACTCCAGCAATACACCTACGTCTGCGCGCCCTCCCCGCTCCAGCACGGCGCGGCGGCGTGCTTCGATGTGGACATGTCCGTCCAGATCGAGGGCTACCAGAAGCGGCGCGACATGGTGATCTCGCGGCTGTCAAAGGTGACGGAGGTCGCCACGCCCGGCGGCGCGTTCTATGCGTTCGTGAAGGTGCCCTCGCGCCTCGGCCTCTCCGCCGCGCAGTTCACCGAAAAGTGTCTCGAGAAGAACCTGCTGGTCATCCCCGGCAACGTCTTCTCGAAGCGCGACACGCACTTCCGCCTGTCCTACGCGACTGATTTTGCAACGCTGGAGCGTGGGCTGTCCGCGCTCGAAGCCCTGATGGCCTGAGCGGGCGCGCTCACACCCGACCCCTGCCAGACGACCTCCAACTCAACGCCCATCAGCCCCAGCAGCGAGCGCAACTGCGCCTCAACCGCCGCCGCGGCCTGCTCGCGGTACGCCCCGTCCTGCTCGTCAAAGACCCTCGCCGCGTGCTCCTGCGCGCGTGCCATCAACCCGGCCTGCCGGTCCGCGTTCATGGGGATCACATCGACAAGGCCGAGGATCCGCCCGGCCTGAATGTCGTAGGGCGTCAGGCTGGTGAGGCCCAGTTCGCTCGCCAGCGGCGGGAGCGTCAGGCGGATGCGCCGCGACGGCGAAAGCCCCATCCGCTGCCGTCGCTCATCGTGAAGGTCGGACAACTCCGCGATGTGTTCAGCGCCCACGCCCGACAGGTCCACGAAATACTGCTTGCGGAACTGGAAGATGATTGCCACCCGCGCTTGCGACAGGAGCAGCGGCGGCACCCACCCATCGCCGATCCCGCTCGTCGCCGTCGCGATCTCCTTAGCGCACACTTCCAGCGCAACCAGCCTGCCCACCGAGCGGACGCGCTCGGTGATGTGCTGGGTGACAACCCGGTCAAGGGTCTTGCCGTGCCGCTTGCCCCGCCACCACGCGCGGGCCCGCGCTGTCAGGACCACGCCCACGATACCCCCAAGGACCACCAGGATCAGGGCGACAGCGATATCCATGATGCGTCCTTCCGCAAGGTGGGCCCGCACTCCGTGCCGGGGGCAATGCTCAGGCCGTGCGGCGCACGGAAAGGCCTGCGAAACTTGTTCGGAATGACCCGCCCGAGATTTCACTCGCGCGTGGGGTGTTACGCCCCGTCCGCGCTCCCCTCGGCCCCTCGCACCACGGACGCGCTCACCACGTCGTAGCACGTTGCGAGCAGCCCAACAAGCGGGAACTTGGCCCCCGGCTGGCCGACCCAGGGCGTCGGCCCAAGGCGGCGCAGCAGCGGATGACTGACCTCCGGCGGCTTCAACGGCACCTCCAGCGACGCCAATGCCTCCTCACCCCGAGGCCCGGTGGACCAGAAATCATGCACCGATTCTTCCAGCGGGCGGTTCCAACGGCAGTCAGCATCCGCTACGCCCGGCACATGCTGGACGTACACCGGCACGCCGGCCCCGCCCGTGCGCACCGCGCCCGCGAGCGCCCGCTGCTGGCGCAGGCGCTCGAGCAGGTCCTGCCCGGCGAGTCCCCGCAGGGCAAAGACCAGCAGCGGCTCTCGCGTCAACTTCTCGGCGAACAGGAACATGGCGCAGCAGACATGCTTGCACCACGGTGTTCCACCACCATTACCGCCGCCTCCGTTCTCGGCACCGCCGCGGAACACCGGGCATGTACAAGATGTGGCGACGTCCGGCGCTTCCGCCGGGAAAAGCCTCAGCCCGAGGGGTGCAAAGAGGTCCTCAATGCTGCTGGGCAACTCGCCCGAGGCCAGACCGGCGCCGTAGCGTGCATGACCGGCCATCGCGCTGAGCACCTGCTCCCACTGCTCGTGCGTGAACACGGGCATCCGGACCTCAACGGTGTAGGCGCCCGGCATCCGGCCCTGGATGCGCGCGCCGATGATGCCGGGCCGGACCTCCAGCGAGCGCGCCTGCCCCAGACGCGCGTAATCCAGCCCCTCGGCGAGTTGCCCGCCCGGGGCGTTGTTCTCCGCGAGGCGCATCCAGCGTGCGGAGGCCCAGCCCCACGTCTCGCTGACCGCCGCGGCCACCGACGGATCGGACGCGGGCGCGACCTTGGCCTGCAGGCGCACCCCGCCAACAACCCGGCGCGGGTTGGCCGTGGGCTTGGGCGGGAGAACGGGACGGCGCTCCATCCGGCGCTGCGCGGGGACGGGG
>CAYMWG010000013.1:0-22272 GCA_964393765.1 uncultured Phycisphaeraceae bacterium | reverse complement strand
GGCTCGGCGCGGTCGCCTGCTTCAAGCACCGACCGCTCACTTCAAACGGTCGGTGGCACGAGAACCACCGCACATCCGCATCACGCCGCGTCGGCCGCCCGGACTAACTGGATTCGCCCATCGGCGTCCTGGATCGTAATTCCCAGTTCGGTCAAGGCCGCGAGGGCGGCCATCTGCTCGGCCTGCTTCTTGCTCGCGCCCCAGCACGCGGGGAATCGCCGGTTCCCCACTTCGACGCACAACTCAAACGCCTTGGAGTGGTCCGGACCCTTCTCGTCGAGCACGAGGTAGTTCGCCGTCTCCTGGAAAATCTGCTGTGCGTGCTGCTGCAGGAGCGACTTGTAGTTCTCCTGGTGCCCGCTGGCGTAGGCCGAGGCGATCATCGGCCCCAGCAACGGACGCAGGAACTCCCGCGCCGCTTCGATCCCCCCGTCGAGGAAGATCGCCGCGATCGCCGATTCCATCGTTCCAGCCGCAAGCGACTGCGGCAGTTCGCGGTGCTGCTGCATCCCCTTTCCCAGCATCAGCAACTTGTCGAGGCCGATCTGCCGGGCCATGGTCGCGCAACTCGCCCGGCTGACCACGAGCGACTTGATCTTTGTCATCTCGCCCTCGAGCAGGTGCGGGAACTGCGTGAACACCTGCTCGCAGCACACCAGCCCGAGCACCGCGTCCCCGAGAAACTCGAGGCGTTCGTTCGAGTTCACGCGGCTGTCGGTCAGTGAAGCGTGCGTGAGCGCCGTCGCCAGACCCGCCGTCTGCGCAAAGCGATAGTTGAGGACTGCCTGGGCCTGCTCGAGACGGTCTTCCAGTATCATGTGCGCAAACACCCTCGCCCGGGGGTCCGTCGCGGCCTGCACGCCGCGTGACCCCGGGCACTTCTGACCCGCTCGCTGGGGTGCGCCTGCTCGCCTGCCGCCTGAATCCGGGGCGTTATCAGACGCCCGGCCCGGCGGCCGGTGAGCAATCGCTCCCGACCGATCCCCTGCTCCCCTCTCACATCGACGTTCCGTCGTGCAGAAAGCACGATCATTCTAACACTTGGATCGCCCCCCGCCCAACCTCTCACTCGCCAGGCGTGCAAAAGGGGAAACACGGCAGGGCGCGGCCTAGACTCCCCGCCCCCAACTTTTGAGAGCCGGAGGTCGTCGCCGATGGGTATGCATTACGAGAAGCGGATCAGCCGCATCAAGCGCAAGCGCAAGTGCGGTTTCCGTGCCCGGATGAAGACCAAGGCCGGTCGCAAGATCATCAACGCCAAGCGCCGCATGGGCCGCTCTCTGAACGTCGCCGACAAGATGCAGTGACAGCAGCCCCCGCTCGCCCCCCGCGGCCCGATCGCCGCCGGCTCATGCCTGCGATGCGCGCCTCGCACGCTCCGCCTCGATCGTGCTCAGCACATCCGCCTGGTGGTCCGCGTGGTAACTCGACCGCACCAGCGGCCCGGATTCAACGACCTTGAAGCCCGCCGCGAGGCCCGCGTCCTTGAACGCCGCGAACTGCTCGGGCCTCACCCACCTGTCCACCGGGAGGTGGTTGCGCGTCGGCTGCAGGTACTGACCGATCGTCAGGATGTCGCAGGAGTCGGGCCTGCCGTCGCGCCCGTCGGCGCGGGTGTTCCGCTGCACACACTCCAGCAGTTCCATCACTTCGTCGTCGCGCTCGCCGATCCCGACCATGATTCCGGTTTTGGCGACCATTCCCGCGCCCTTCACACGCCGGAGCAACTCGACAGACCGCTCGAACTTCGCGCTCGGCCGCACCGCCGGGTAGTTCCGCCGCACGGTCTCGAGGTTGTGGTTGATGATGTGCGGGCGCGCATCGATCACCAGTTGCAGCGCATCCCAGTCACCTTGAAAGTCCGGGATCAGCACCTCGATGGACATGCCCGGGCACTGCTCGCGCGAGCGAGAGATGGTCTCGGCCCAGACCGCCGCGCCCCCGTCGGGCAGTTCGTCGCGGTTGACGCTGGTGATGACGATGTGCCTGAGGCTCGCGCCCTCGTACATGAGGCGCAGGCTGTCGGCGACGCGCCGCGGCTCATCGCGGTCCAGGGTCGGGGGCCGACCGGTCTTGATGTTGCAGAAGCCGCACGCCCGCGTACAGGTGTCGCCGAGGATCATGATCGTGGCCACGCCCCGCGCCCAGCACTCGCCCATGTTCGGGCAGTTGGCCTCCTGGCAGACGGTGTGCAGGCGGTGGCTGTCGACGATCTCTTTCAGGCGGGTGTAGCCCGGGCCGCCGGGCACCTTGGCGCGCAGCCAGTCGGGCTTCTTCTTGTTGGCGAGTTGCTGCGGCGCGCCGTCCTGGTTGTTCAGGATCATCGCCGAGAGACTGATGAGCGGGGCGTCTAATCGTTTGAGGGGGTCGCCGCCGAGCGGCCGCGGGTGCCTCGCCAGCGTGCGCGCAAGGCCCGCATCGGGTCCGGCGGCCGCGGGCGGCGATGATGAGGGTGCATCCAGGGACATG
This sequence comes from uncultured Phycisphaeraceae bacterium, assembly GCA_964393765.1. Classification (GTDB taxonomy): domain Bacteria; phylum Planctomycetota; class Phycisphaerae; order Phycisphaerales; family UBA1924; genus JAHBXL01. The sequence goes on along the minus strand of CAYMWG010000013.1, from coordinate 19,803 downwards.
GCGTGGCGGAAGCGTAGGAAGAAAGTGTGGCACCGACTTTCCAGTCGGTGAACAAGCAGCCCGACCGTCAGGGAGGGCATTCTTGGTTGCGTGCGTGTTTCAGGAACGCCCTTGCTGACGCGCGGGCTACTTACCGCCGCCGCCGCCTCAGCGCCACGAGGCCGGCCATTCCCAGCAGCGCGGCCGCGCTCGGCGCTGGCACCTGCACAACGCTGACGTCATCGAGAAGCCAGGCCCCGGGAAAGGCCTGCTGCCCGAACTCCAGGAACGAGCCGGTGATATTGGAATGCAGCGGGACGGTGAACTGGTACCACTCATTGGCGGTCGGAAGCGCAAAGAACTGGGCGAACACCGGGGTGCCCTCCCAGCGGACAATGAACAGGTTCGCCGCGGCGCTGGGCCGTCGGAGCCAGAACGTCAGCTCGTAGTCCTCGCCCGCCTCGGTGGGCAGCACCTGCCCGATGTACTGGAGTGAGGTTGAGGCGATGTTCGCAAAGCGGGTGCCCGAGTGAGCGGAGCTGCCACTATCCACAAAAAAGAGCGATTGCCCGGGAATGCTGGGGGGCACCCACCACGGAAAGAAGTTCCCTGTCTCAAATCCACCGTTCTCGACGAGTTCGCCTTGAGCTGAGGCGCTCGAAACACAGGCATTGAAAAGCACGCAAACAAGGAAGGCATGCCGGGGCGAGCAGAGCATGGGCATCTCCGCGCGGCGCTCCTCCCGGGTCCGCAGAATACAACATACCTCGCCAGCGCCCCAAAAGCATGAGAATTGGCAGGGCGAACCGCCCGGTGCCCAAACGAAAACGCTGATGGCGCGGGAACTGGAGATTCCCCCCCACCCCCACCCATGAAGGCACGAAAGGACGAGCGTTCCGGGGCGAGCAAGGCGGGCCGCTTCGACCATTTCTACACCCGCGACCCCTCGGACAATGCACACGGGCCTCACAGCCAAACACGGCCGCCCGCGGGACTTGGTATCATGCCCCGCGCCGGGGTGATTGCCAACGGGCATCCTTTGCCCCGCGGCTCCGGCATGTGCCGATAACATGCGCTGCACGCTAGCATGACCCGAATCTACCACTACGCGGAGCGCAAGAACGCCCCGCCCCCCAAGCGGCAAGGAGGATCGAGATGTCCATGAGCGATTGCGCCCGGCGGCACCAGCGGCAAGTCAACCTTCAAGGGTTGAAGCGGAGGATCGCCGCGGGCGTGGGGCTGGCGATCGGGCTGGCCGGCGCAGCGGGCATGACGGGCTGCTCGGTGGATTCGTGGTTCGATCCGTCCGTGCTGGGCCGGTGGGAGCAGACCCCGACGGTGATGCCGATCCTGGACCGGATGGCCAGCATCGAGGACGATACCGGGCAGTATGTGCAGTCTTCGCCGATCCAGCCGAGCGACCTTGTCCCGGGGGCGGAGGAGTACCGCGTCGCCGCGGGTGATGCTCTTGAGATTCGCATCCGCGACTTCTTCGATGTCGGCGTCGAAGAGCGGTTCGAGCGCGTGGTGGATCGGACAGGTTTCATTGACCTGCCCAAGATCGGGGCCTTCCGCGTCGAGGACAAGACACCCACCGGCGCGCGCGAGGCCATCGAGAACGCGCTGATCGCGGCGGACATCGGCCAGAAACCGGTCGTGACCGTGACGCCCCTGCAGCAGGGTCGGCAGACGTTCTCAGTTCTCGGGGCGGTCGCCTCGCCGGGGCAGTACTTCATCCCGACGCGCGACTACCGGCTTCTCGAGGGTCTCACCGTCGCGGGCGGGATCGCCGAGTCCACACCCACGATCTACATCATCCGGCAGGAGTCACTGACGGACAGTTCGGGCGTGCGGATCGAGCCGCCCCGCGTCCCGAGCGACTGGAACCAGCCGGGTGAGCGCAACCCAGAGGCGGCGGCCGATGACCTGCTCAAACTCATCGACGACTTTGCCAAGCCCGAGCCGGAGAAGCCTTCTCCGGCGGTCTTTGGCGGGCGCGACTCGAGGCCGGCTGCGCCTCGTCGGCAGCCTCCGATCGACATCCCCGAAGCGGCGCCGAACCGGCCGGCGACACCCGCCGAGCCACCGCAGCCATCGGGCAACCGATCCAACTGGATCTTTCTCAACGGTCAGTGGACCCAGGTCAACCGCGGCACCGGCACTCCGGAAGCGGCATATCCGCTGGCCGGGATGGGCGCGGACGCGGGGGATGCGCAGGTCGTTCAGCGCGTGATCGAGGTGCCCGTCGCGCCCCTGCTCGCCGGGCAGGCCGATGTCAACATTGTGCTACGCCCGTCCGACGTGATACGGGTTCCCCCAGCCAAATCGGGCCTGGTCTACATCAGCGGACAGGTCGCCCGGCCCGGACCCTACAGCCTTCCGACCGAAGGCCGGCTCACGCTTCTTCGGGTGCTGCCCTCGGCCGGCGGCCTCGGCGGGTTGGCTATTCCGGAGCGGGTGGACCTCACCCGGATCGTCGGAAAGGACCGCCAAGCGACCGTCCGCTTGAACCTCCGAGCGATCGCGGAGCAAACACAACCTGATATTTACCTAAAACCAGACGACCTGATTAACGTTGGCACCAACTTCTTCGCGTATCCGTTGGCGATCATCCGCAGCGGATTCCGGATGTCGTACGGGTTCGGATTCATTCTCGATCGCAACTTTGCGGGCGATATTTTCGGCACTGACCTCCAACAGTTCTCGGGGACCAACTAGCGCAGTTGGTGGCGCAAGAACTGCGCACGCCAACTCAGTAGTCAGTGTGAAGCGGCGAACATGAGCGGCCGATTGGCGTACAACGCCGGCGGCATTGCCGCGCGCCGCCCCCGACCGGCAACAATGGAGCCTTGGTGACCACTGCGCAGTCGTCCAGCCCCGCTCCGCTCTATGCCGTCAACGGCCGGATGCCTGCTGCGCCGACGACGATCGAGAACTCGAGGCGAACGCTCACCCAACTTCTGCTTGATCCGACGAATGCGCTGATGCTTGGGCTGCTGGTCGCGGGAATCGCTTTTCTGTTCTCAAAGTGGCTGGCGAACCAGGCCCTTCACTCCTGGGTAAACCCGGATTGGTCTCACGCCTTCTTAGTCCCGGTGATCAGCGGGTACCTGCTGTGGCAGGCTCGGGCGGAGTTCGAGCGTGCGCCGCGCCGGGTCTTCTGGCCGGGTCTGATCCCGCTCCTGCTGAGTGTATGGTGCTATGTGTTCTTCGCGGTCGGTAGCATGTCCAATCACTTTGGGCAGGGCCTGTCGCTCCTGCTGTGCATCTTCGGGATGGCGCTGCTTCTGCTGGGGCCGGCGGCAATGCGGGCGCTCTTCCTCCCGATCGCCTATCTGGGCTTTGCGATCACGCTCCCTGAGCAGGTGATGATCAAACTCACGTTTCCCTTGCAGATGATCGCCGCGGAGGGAGGGTGGATTGTCCTCCGGATGATCGGAGTCCAAGCGGACCTCGCGGGGAACGTGATCAAGATTACCAACCCGGACACGCTGGTCACCTCCGACATGAGCATCGCCGCGGCGTGCTCGGGTATGCGGATGGTGATCGCGTTTGTGGCGCTTGGCGCCGCGGTCGGACTTGTGGCCACGCGGATGTGGTGGAAGCGCATCTCGCTGTTTCTGCTAGCGTTGCCGGTTGCGCTGCTGCTCAACGTCGTTCGTGTGGCGGTTCTGGGCGTTCTGACGCTGTGGGACGGGCAACTCGCGGAGGGTGAGGCCCACACACTTATCGGGACGCTGCTGCTGGTGCCGGGATTCCTGCTCTACATGGCGGTGGTCTGGGCGCTGCACAAGGCCGTTCCAGAATCCAAGGAGATCGCCACATGATCAGGTGGCCGAGCATTTTCAGTCCGGCGTTCGTTGTGTGCCTGATGCTGCTCATCGGCGGGGGCGGCGTGTTCAGGAGCACGGTCGCGGCGCTCAGGTACCAACTTACCAAACGCCCGATCGAAGCGGAACTCAAACTCCCCTCGTTGCCCATGGAAACAGAGGGCTGGCGGTGCATCTCAAGCCAGCAACTCGCAGCGGAGATGCTTGAGGAACTGGGCACGCAGAACTATGTCACGCGCGCGTATGTCCGAGTGGGTGGCGCGACGAAGCAAGACCCATCGCCCACTGAGTTGCACGCCGCGTACTACACGGGCATGATCGACACCGTCCCGCATGTGCCGGATCGGTGCCTCGTGGGCGCGGGGTTCACGATCAGCGGCGGCACGCGGAACATCCCGCTGAACCTGGACCTCTCGAAGTGGAACCGGTCATCGCTCCCTGGAGGCGAGGAAGTCTTTTCCCGCCGTTCGTACCAGACACGCGAGGTGGTCGGGGCCGATGGGTCCACACGAAAGGTCGCCGTGCGGCCGCAGGTCCGGCTCCCGCGCGGCATCGAGCACGCGACTCTCCGCGTAACCGAGTTCATCGCGCCCGAGGGCGGGCACAAACTGCAGGCCGGATACCTGTTTATCGCCAACGGCAAAGTAGCTGGGAGCGCCGAGGAGGTGCGAACGCTCTCGTTCGACCTGCGCGCGGAGTATGCGTACTACCTGAAACTCCAGTTCTCAGGAATGTTCGACTCCGCTGAGGACCTGGTCGCGCACGCATCGTCGCTGCTCACCGAGGTGCTGCCCGACGTGATGCTGTGCGTCCCGGACTGGCACGCGGTCGAGGCGGGCGACTATCCGGCAGACAATCCGCGGCGCGCCAAAGTGGGTTCGGGCGAGAGTTCAATCATTCGGGGATCGGGAAGTGCGGTTCAGGCAACGCGAAGCAAGGGATAAGCAGAATGGCCTCCAAAGTAAACGTCAAGTTCATCGCGATCGCCGGCGCCGTGTTGAGCGTTGGAGTGGCGGTGCTCGGCTGGGTCGCGTACGACCGGATCAGCAAGACCGCCGAAGAGAGCGCGCTACTTGGCGATGAGGCCGCGGCAGTTGATGACTGGGTGACCGCCCGGGTCATGTACTCCCGAGCGGTTGCCAAAGACCAGAGCAATGTCGAGTGGATCGACAAATGGATCAACGCGATCCGGAACATCAAGCCCGCTTCACCGCGTGAATACACCGAACTGTACTTCAACGACTACCTTGTCGCGCTTCGTGGCCGGGCGGACGCGGACCGCACGAACGTTGAGAGTTTCCGCGCATTTCTCGAGGAGATGCACCGCCGGATGCAGGCCTCCGGGGACAGCCTCGGGGCGTGGGAGGATCATCTCAACCATGTTGAGACTTTTCTGGCCATGTACCGCGGCGACGAATTGGCGGGTCGGACTCTCCGCCGCTACAGGGGCTTGGCGCGCCTGGGTCTGCTCATCAAACAGCCGGATCCCAGCCCCGAGGAGTATGGGTCGGCGCGCGCCGATCTCGAGGCTGCGCTTGCGGCCGATCCCTCCGATGCAGAGACGGTGCAGGCGCTCAGCGGCATTGACCTGTTCATTGCCCAGAAGCATCGGCGGCTCAACGAACTGACGGAGATGAGCGAACGTGAAGTCGCCGCCCGGGTGCGGCTGGAGGAGTTTGTCAAGGACCACCCACCCGCGCCGGCGATCCGGCTCGCCCTGCTCCGCATGGAGCTTTCGGCCGCCGCCCGCGATGCCGCTCCCGGCCTCAAAGTTTTCGATGCGCTCAGGGCCAGGCGCCCTCAGATCCAGCAGGTCGTTGACGCGGCGCTGGCCGAGCGCGGCGACCGCATCGAGCAAGGGACCGTCGCCGGCGTGGCCGAAGTCGCGGAGATCGCCTTGGAGTCGGGTGCCAGCACCGCGGACATGCTCTTCGCTCAGGGGCTGCAGGCGCGTCCGGGGAATCCGCAGTTGATGCTCCTCTGGGGCCGGTTCGAGTTGACTCGTGGGAACACCGACAAGGCCCTCGAGCGGCTTCAGGCCCTCATCGATCTGCCCGACCCTCCGGTGAGTTTGGAGGGCATTGTTTTGCAGGACCTCCGCGGGCGAGCAACGTCGCTCCAGGCGGATGCAATGTTTGCCGCCTGGGAGATCGCTCCGACGGTTGATGGCAAGGCGGGTTTCGCCCGCAGGGCCAAGGAGTTCCGCGACCAGCTGGCAACGTACGTTTCCGCGGAGAACCCGCTCCTCCTGTCACTCGATGCGCGCCTGAAGTTCATCGAGGGTGACCTCAACTCCGCTCGACGGATGCTCTCGGATTACAACGAGCAGACCGGCGGGGACGACGAGTTGACGCTTCAACTCCTTGCCGAGATACTGCTCAGGCAGGGCAATACGGGTGCGGCACGGACCAACTATGAGCGTGTGCTCGAGATCAACCCGCGAAGCGTCCGTGCGCTGACACGCCTCTCACAGATGGCCATGGAGAGTCAGGACATTCCTGTCGCGGTCCGCTATCTCGAGTCCGCGGCGATCATCGCACCCACAGATCAGGCGATCGTGGAACGTCTGCGCGTTGCCAAGGACCTGGCGGCTGGCGCCGATGCGCTGGACCCCGTCCTGGCGATCATCAACTCGGTAAGGCCATTGACAACGGGTATCGCGCCAGATCTCAGGGGTGCATCGATGAAAGTCCGCGAGGGGCTGCTCGCGCATCCTGGAGACGCGCGGCTGAGCATGTTGCTCGCCCAACTCCTGATGGCCCAGAGCGATCAACCCGGGGCCATTGAGGTTGTGAAAGTCGCACTGCTGGCCAACCCGGAGAACGAATCGCTCGTGCGTCTGGACCGCGCCCTGAACGACCCCGACCCGGTCGAATCCGCCTTGAAGGCCATCGACCAGGCCCAGGCCACGGACGTGGTCAAGCACCTCTCCCGCCATCAGGTGCTCCGGAAAGCCGGACGCATCGAGGAGGCCGCCGGCCAGATCGACGCGGCGGCGAAACTCGACCCGGCCGATCCGGGCGTGGTCGAGGTGCAGTTCGGTCTCGCGGTCGAGAAGGCCGATGCCGCCGAGATGGACCGGCTCTGCCGGCTCGCCGAGGAGAAGAACATCGACCAGGCTCGCGGCGCGGTCTTTCGCGCGCGGCGAGACCTGATCGTGGCCTCGAAGGATGAGGACAAGGCCTCACGCAAGGCAAAGATGGAGTCCATCGCGGCCGGCCTTCGCACCTCCCTGACCAATGACCGGCTGAATCCGCTCCTGTGGAGAATGCTCGGCGTTGTGCAGATTGACCTGGGTCAGCACACCCCCGCCGCCGAGTCGTTCACCCGAGCCGTACAGATCCGCCCCAGCGACGCGGTGAGCAACAAGTATCTCGTGAGCGCGCTCTACTCCTCAAAGGACTATGCCGCCGCCCTCGAGGCGGGGCGGCGCGCTGAGGCGCTCTGCGGACGCGATCCTGAGTTCATAAAACTGCTCCTCAACCTCGAGTCGGAAGGGCCGGGGGGCGATCGCACGAAGGCTCTGGAGACCAGACAGCGGGTGGCCGCACAGAGTCCCGAAGACCTTGATAACAAACTCGCGCTCGTCTCATTGCTCCTGCTCGCCGGAAGAGTGGACGAGGCCGAGACGTTCGTCAACGAGATTGTCTCGAAAGATGCGAACCTGGGCGTGGCGGCCAAGGCCGCGATCCAGGCGGCTCGCGGCGATCGGGCCGGGGCCGTGACGACATACAGAGCATTCCTGGAGTCGGAGGAGGGCGGGGTCAAGACCGCGGTGCAGTACATCGCGGCGGCGACCTTCCTGGCACGAGTCGCGGGCTTGGACGAGGCCATTGCCCTGCTCGAATCCGCGATAAGCAAGCAGGACCCGGTGAGGCGGGAAATCGATCGGACCATCGGTGACTTCCAGTTCGAGAATGGCCGGAACGAACTGGCGATCCTGGCGTACGGCCGGCTGCTCGAGGCCGGCTCGCCCGATCCGGACCGCTCGGTCCTCAAACGCATCATCGAGGCTCATCTGCGCCTGGGAAAATTCTCCGAGGCACAGGAACTTATTGATTCAGCCGGAGAGGCCGGCAGGGCCGACGCCATCATGCTCATCCTGGCCGCGCAGACGGCCAACGGGCTTGCGAACACAGATGCCGCTCGAAAGGCCTTTGACCAGGCCGTCGCCATCGAACCGGAGAACTACGTTGTCTACCTCAAGCGTGCCGAGTTCACCGGCCTCGATCCCACGCTTGGTCGGGACACGGAGGCGGACCTGGAGCAGGCCCTCAAACTCAAGCCCGATCTGACAACCGCACGCCGCATGCTGGCATCGATGTACTTCGCCACCGGCCGGCACGATCAGGGCGTCGAACAGATACGGCGAGCGCTGGCGGCGACCCCCGCCGATGGTCAGTTGCGCATGGACCTCGTGCAGGTTCTCCTGGCGATGGACCGTGCGTCCGAGGCACTCGACCTCATGGAAGAGGCGGTCAAGTTGTTCCCCACCGACATGGGCTGGAAACTCCGGGCGGCACGGGTCTTCACCGAGGCCTCGCAGAACGAGCCGGCTCGCTTTGTCCGAGCCGCCCAACTCATCGGGGACATCTTCAGCCAGAATCCGGTGCCGGACATCGCCGAGTTGTATGTGATATCACTCACCAGCGGCCCGTCGCCGAACGTGACCCGCGCGATGGAAGTGCTCAGGATGCCGTCGCTCGGGACCGACGAGAGTTGGCGGCTGCTGATGATGCGAGCGCGTGTGTGGGCCAAGGCTGGCAAGGCGGACGAGGCTCTTGCAGACATCAACACCGCGTGGGCAAGGATCGATCAGACAAGTGCGAGCGAGGTTAACGCGTTCTTCCTGCTCTTCCTCGGCGTGTTCGTGGAACCCAAGGACCAGGGGATCGCCATGGCGAGGATGGAGAGCCGCTCGAAGTTCACCGGCTGGCCGCTATTTCGCGCCTCGCTCCTCCGAGCGAACATCCCGGGTCTGGAGGCGGGCGCGGAGTCCGACTTCCGACGCCTCTCGGAGACACCAAACCTCGATCCCGCGCTCATGGCGGCCGTCTGGACGACGCTGGGCGCACGCGCCTACAAGGCGCGTGAGTTCGACAACGCCCTCAGTGCCTTCCAGCGGGGACTGACGTTCGCGCCGGACGATGTCGAGATCAACAACAATGTCGCGTACACGCTTGGGATCGAGTTGAAGCGTCCGAACGAGGCCATCGTGTACGCCGAGAAGGCTGCCAAAGGGGCTCCCAGCTCGCCCATGATCCTCGACACGCTCGGTGCGCTCTACCTCGCGATGGGCCGAGCGAAGGAAGCCTCCCCCATCCTGGAGCGATCGCTGAACCTCTCGAGTTCGCCCGGCGAGCGCTTGCCGGCGCTCATTCACTACGCCAGCGCGACGCTCGAACTGGGCGACAAGTCACGGGCCGAACGGCTGGCCCAGCAGGCCGAGCAACTCATCAACACCAACCCCCAGTTCAAGGAAGCCTACGAACCGTCGCTCAAGGAACTGTTCCAGAAACTCGATGGCCAGTAGCCGCGCCTGGGTGCGCTCCCGTTGGCGGCTCACCACCAACGCCCAGGTCCGAGAACCGGATACAGGCGTCTTCTGATCTACCGATCGACCGATAGTGCTGTTCACGAGACAACGCCATGACAACCGCCACCGCTCAGAGCCGACCCCAATCCGCACCGATGCGCTCGGCTCCCCCGCCAGTTTCAGGCCCGATGGGCCTGGTCTCCATCGATCCCGTGCGCCTGCTGCGCAGGCACTACCCGCTGCTGTTCGCCGCCGCGTTCCTGGGCGCGGTGCTCGGCGCGGCCTCTCACTTCGCGCTCCTCCGGGTCTACCCGCGCTTCGATGCCGCCGCGATCTTCCGATGCGATCCGCCGGTGGGAAACGTTCTTGACACCGCCCCCGGCACCGAGAACCAGGATACCAACGCCCGGTTCATGGGCACGCAAGTGGCCATGATGACTGCCGATGACGTGCTCGCCGCGGCCTTGCGGGACCCGGAACTCGAGCGTACCGACTGGGCACGACAGTTCCACGTCAAGGGCCGATTGAACCCCCCCCTCGCGATGCAGGCGCTCACACGCGATCTTTCGGCGCGCGTCCGTTCGTCCACGAACCTCATCACGCTGAACCTGACCTGGCGAAAGGCGCCCGACACGGCCGCCGTCGTGAACTCCGTTGCCCGCGCGTACATGCTCGATGTCGAGAAGATGAACAAGAGCGAGAGTTCGGCCAAGCGCGACACGCTCAGCACGCGCCTTAAAGCGATCGGCCAGGACAAGGAACGCATCATCAACGCACGCGACCGCCTGCTCCAGGAGAGCAAGATCACCGACCTCGAGTCGGCGGGCCTGAGCGAGAACATGCAACTGATGAAAATCTCCGAGAGCCTTGTCAAACTCGAATCCAGCAGGGCGGCGATCGTCTCGATCCAGCAGAAGTATGAGGACATCCTCAAGACCACCCAGACCCCGGTCTACCCCGACGAGTTGGTCGCCGAGACCCGCACCGATCCGATCATCCAGCAGGCCGAGCAGAACATCGCGGCGATGAAAGTCGAGGAGCGCACGCTCATGGCCCGGGGGTTCGGGTCCAACCACAACTCCGTGGACTCGCTGCGGCGCCGGCTTGAGGCGGCGGAACGCGAACTCGGTGCCCGACGCGACGACCTCCTGCGGAAACTCTTCGACAGCCGTGTTGATCAGTTCCGCACGGAACTGGCCGGGATCGATGGCCAGGAGAAGGAACTCAAGGCCTCGGCCGAGACCGCCAACCTCCGCAAGGAGGACGTCGTCCGCACGCTCGTGAAGATCAAGCAGTTCAACAACGAACTCGACACGCTCGTCCGCGAGGAGAACGATCTCTCCGTCGCCGTCAAGAACGCCGAAACGATCAACACCCGCGCCTACGACCGCGTGCGCGTGATCCGCTGGGCGCAGACGCCCGACCGCGTTTCGTTCCCCAAACTCAAGATGCTCGTTCCGATGGGCGTCGTACTCTGCCTGGGCCTCGTGGGTGGCCTCCTGGTCCTTCGGGAACTGCTCGACCAGCGGGTCCGCGGCCCCGCGGACCTCGCCGTCATCCCACGATTGAACATTCTGGGCATCGTCCCCGACGCCTCGGAGGATCCCTCGCACCCCAAGAGCATCGAGACCGCCTTCCGGGACACGCCCGGTGGGGTTGTCACCGAGAGTTTCCGCCTCCTGCGGAACCCGGTCATCAAAAAGATGGACCACGAGGGGCGGCGTTCGCTCGTGGTCATGGGCGGCATGCCCGGATCGGGCGCGACAACCGTCGTGTGCAACCTGGGCATCGCCTGCGCCGGCTCGGGCGAGCGCGTGCTCATCATTGATGCCAACCTCCGCCGCCCGGCTGTTCACAAGGCGTTCAAGCTCCCCGAGGCCCCCGGCCTGGGCGACATCCTCGCCGGCCAGGGCACGCTTGATGCGCTTGCCCAGCCATCGGGCGTCGAGAACCTCTGGGTCGTTCCCGCGGGCTCGCTGGCCAACAGAGCGGTGCCCGAGCGACTCTCGTCCGAGGCCATGGGCAGGCTGATCAGCGAGGCGGCTACCAAGTACGACCGCGTTCTCATCGATGTCCCGCCCGCGATCGTCTCGGGTGACGGAATGGCGATTGCCAACCGTGCCGACGCGGTTGCGCTTGTCGTCCGCGCCATGCACGAGAAGCGCGGCCTGGTGAACCGCCTCCGCTCGCAACTCGGCGAGGCAAGGGCTGAGATGCTTGGCGTCATTGTCAACGCCGTCCGGTCCTCCGCGGGCGGCTACTTCAAACGCAACATTCAGGCCACCCACGCCTACCAGTCCCAGCCCAAGTGAGCGCCGATCCTCTCAACGCCGCTCCCGGCTCCGGCTCTGCCGACCCCGCCCGCGTCCTGGTGACGGGCGGCGCGGGATTCATCGGCTCGCACCTGTGCGACCTCCTGCTCGGCACCGGGGCCGCGGTCACGGTGATCGATAACCTCTCGACGGGCCGGCGCGAGAACCTCCCACCGGCGCACCCCTGTCTTCGATTCATCGAGGCCGACCTCTCCCACGCCCTGTCCCATGTCGTCAACGGCGATCGCTTCGACGAGGTCTATCACCTCGCCGCGGCGGTCGGCGTACGGCTGGTCGTGGACGATCCGATCCGCTGCATCGAGACCAACGTTCACGGCACATCGGACCTGCTGCGGTACGCGCTCACGCATGGCCCGCTGGGTGGGCCCGCGCCCACGCTCATCGCCTCAAGTTCGGAGGTCTACGGCAAGTCGGAGCGATCGCCCTTCTCAGAGGATGATGATGTCGTGTACGGGCCGACCGTGCGTTCGCGATGGTCGTACGCGTGCTCGAAGGCGACCGACGAGTACCTCGCACTGGCCTACCACGAGAAGCGCGGGATGCCCGTGGTCGTGGCCCGGTTCTTCAACACCGTCGGGCCGCGCCAGATCGGCGCGTACGGGATGGTGCTGCCAAACCTGGTCGGCGCGGCCCTGGGCGGGAGCGACCTGCCCGTACACGGCGATGGCCAGCAGACACGCTGCTTCTGTGATGTTCGGGACGTTGTCGAGGCGCTTCCCCGCTTGCTCCGCTCTCCTGCCTGCAACGGGCGAGTCTTCAACGTCGGGTCGGATCGGCCGATCTCGATCGGCGACCTCGCGAATCTGGTAATTCGGACGCTGGGATCGTCCTCCGCCACGTTGCTGATCCCCTACGACCGCGCCTATTCCGCCGGATTCGAGGACCTCCGAAAGCGGGAGCCGGACCTGCGCCGTGTCCGCGAGTCGATCGGCTTTCGCCCCCGCTTCACCCTTGAGCAGACGATCCGCGATCTCGCGGCCTCCATGGGCGATACCGTGGTCGTGCGTCCGCCCGCTCCCACAGGGGCCGGAACGGCCTGACCGCACCGCCACCTGAACCATGCCGCTCGCGCTGACCCAACCCCTGCCCTCGCCCGCCGGCATCACGCCGCCCGAGGTGACATCACGCATCACCACGATGGGTGAGCAGATCGACTCGTTGACGGCCCAGTTCCAGTCGCTGGCGGAGGCCGCGGGCCTTGAGAAGAGCGGCCCGAGCCGTCTGGAAATTTTCCACGGCTACATGGGCGTGTTCGTGGTGGCGTTCTTTGTGACGCTCCTGGCTACGCCGCTGATGCGCCGGATCGCGCTGGCGTACGGCATCATCGATCGGCCAAACGTTGCCCGCAAGATCCACAAGGCCCCAACGCCCTATCTCGGCGGCGTGGCGGTGTACCTGGGCATCCTCCTGGCAGCGATCTTCACCTACACCGCGCCATGGCATGGCCTGATCGGCTTTCACACTTCGGCCCACGAGCACGCGGGCCTTCCCGGCGGACTCTCGCTGTGGATCGTCATCGGGATGACCGTCATCATGGGCTGCGGTCTGCTCGATGACATCAAGGGCATCGACCCGCGCGCCAAGGTCGCCGGAATGCTCTTTGCCGCCGCGGCGCTCGCGACGCAGGACATCGGTGTGCGTGTCGCGGCCGGTGTTCTGGTGCCCGCGGCGAAGGCCGTGGGACTCTCGCCGAGCCTGTCCAACGGCCTTGAGACCGTGCTGTTTGCGATCCCGATCCCCGGCGGCGTGCTGGAAATCGACATCGTCTACTGGGTGGGCACGGCGGTCATCGCCCTGTTCGTGCTCGGGGCGTGCAACGCCTCGAACCTGATCGATGGTCTTGACGGCCTGCTCTCGGGGGTAACATCCATCGCCAACGCGGGCCTGCTGGTCATCGCTCTGAGTTTGGCCGCGGCCGATGACGGCGTGCTCGATAGCGCACGTATTGTCCTGTGCCTTGGCGTGCTGGGGGCGTGCCTTGGCTTCCTTCCGTACAACTTCAGTCCTGCCAATATATTCCTCGGCGACGCGGGGTCCCTGCTCCTCGGCTTCTGCACGATTGTGATCGTGCTGACCCTCGGCGATACCGGGCGCACCGACCTGGTGCTCGCCGGGCTGATCATCTACCTCATCCCGATCATCGATACGAGCCTTGCGATTGTGCGCCGAAAACTCGCCGGCAAGAGCATCTCCGACGCGGACGACCAGCACCTCCACCATATGCTCAGGCGGGCGCTGGGCGTGAAGGGCGCGGTGCTCGCGCTCTATGGCATCGCGTCCGGCTTTGCGATGCTCGGTATCGCTCTGTCCGAGGGCCGGGCCCGCGTCACCTACGCACTCACGCTCGTATTCGTCGCGTTCATCGGCGTCACGGCCTTCAAGATCGCCCGCCGCAACGCCGAGCAGCAGAACGGCTGAGATTCTGCTGCCTCGCACCAGTTCGCGGACCCGGATCGGGCAATGGCGGTCCGCCCAGGCCACGAGCAACCGTCCGCTTGAACCACGCAGCATTTTTGGGCGTAGGTTGGGGACGGAGGGCGGGCCGCCCCCTTCGGTATACTCACGCCGATGTCAACACCCACCGCCCTCAGCACTCCCTCCCCGGCGGCCTCCAGGCCGGTCCGCACCATCGCGCTGCTCAACCAGAAGGGCGGCGTGGGGAAGACGACCACGACGGTCAATCTCGCCGCAGCACTCGCGCTCTCCGGGCGACCGACCCTCCTGATCGACATGGACCCGCAGGCGCACGCGACACTCCACCTCGGCGTTGATGCTGCTTCCCCCCTCGGTCCTGGCAGCGACAAGACCGCGACGGTGTACGACGTTCTGCTTGACCCCGCCTCGGTCGCGCCGACCGCTTTGCGCGAAGCGAGGCCGAACCTGTGGCTGCTCCCCGCCGAGACGGACCTTGCCGCGGTCGAATCCGAACTCGCCCAGGCGCCAGACCGCAACACCCGGCTGCGGCGCTTCCTCGAATCGTTGGGCAACAGATTCGAGTTCGTGCTGATGGACTGCCCGCCGTCGCTGGGCATTCTTACACTCAACGCGCTGAGCGCCGCCCGCGAGGTGTTCATACCCATGCAGGCACATTTTCTTGCCTTGCAGGGCGTGGGCAAACTCCTCGAGACCGTCTCGCTGGTTTCCAAGTCGTTCAACTCGCGTCTGCATGTGACGGGCGTGATCCTGTGCATGCACGAAACGAGCACCACACACTCGCGCGAGGTCGTCGCCGATCTGGCCGAGTTCTTCGAGCAGGCCCGAAAGTCCGGTCAGGATGTCCCGTACCGCACCGCTCGCATTCTCCAGCCCCCCATACGGCGCAACATCAAACTGGCCGAGTGTCCGAGTTTCGGGCAGACGATCTTTGATTACGCCCCCACCTGCCCAGGCGCGGCGGACTACAAGGCCCTGGCCGACCGCGTGATCGCCGATTGGGACACCATGCTCCAGCGCCGTGCAGACGGCGGCATCTCCGCGGCGACACCCCCCCTGCCGCAGATCGTGGTGCGCGAGGCCACGCCGGGGGCCACCGCCGGTGCGGTCGCGTGAGACTGCCCTTACTTCGCACGCGGCGCATCGCCTTCGGCCTGTTTGCAGGCGCGCTCTTTGTCGGCACGCACATCCCGAACCTCCGCGTGAATGTCGCCACCATCCAGCGGCCGGACCTGGTGATTCATCTGCTGGCGTTTGGCGGCTGGTTTGCCTTCCTCCTCGTCGCCGAGTTCGTCGGACCTTGGCGGTCTACACGGTCCATTGGTTTGTGCGCGCTCATCGCGGGTGCGTACGCCATCATGGACGAGTACTCCCAGACGATCCCGCTCCTTGGGCGCACCGCGGCGTTCGATGATCTAACGGCGAATCTCTCGGGCATCGTCCTCACCGCGATCGGTGCGCTCGTCCTGGCCCGCCTGTGGAGGCCGCGTCCCGCCCCGCCGCTGACGCCCGCAGCGCCAGGGAGCCGATAGTTTCGACCTTGGACGACAGCCCTGCCGATGACGCTATTGCGATTTCTCCGCGCTCCACGGTGAAGGACTCCGCGCGCGCGGATGCCGCCGATCATGCCCCGCTGGCACGCGCCGTCCGCGCTGTCTCCGGCGTCACGCTGCTCTCCCGGCTCGCGGGCCTGGCCCGCAACATCATCATCGCGCGGGTGTTTGGCGACTCGTGGGTCGGCTCGGCCTTCGCCGCGGCGTTCCAGACTCCCAACCTATTCCGCCGCCTGTTCGGCGAGGGGGCGCTGTCCGCCGCGTTCATCCCGACCTACGCCGCGGCGGTGCGGCACGATGAGCAGGGCGTCGGCGCCGGGGGCGGTAGCGCAAGCCGCGCCGGCCCGCTGGCGATGCTGACGCTGATGGTTCTCGGCATCGTGACTTCCGCACTCACAGTCCTCATCGAGGCGGGCCTGCTGTGCCTGTTGCTCTTTGTTCAGCACACGCCCGAGCGTGAACTCTCGCTCCAACTCATCATGGTCATGCTCCCCTTCATGCCGCTGATCTGCGGTGTGGCGGTGCTCGCCGGGATGCTCCAGGTCCACGGGAGGTTCGCGCTGTCCAGTTCCGGGCCGCTGGTGCTCAACGCCTTCATCGTCACGGCTGGCATCGTGTTCATGCTCCGCGGCGAGAGAGGCGGCGCAACCACCGCTTTCGCTCTTGCGGGAGCAACGACGCTCTCGGGCCTCACGCAGTTCGTGTTCTTTCTGAGGGCGCTCCGGCCGCACGTTCGCTGGTCGCGTGACTTCACGGAGGCGAGGCCGATCGCCCGCGCGATGCTCGGCCGATTCGTTCCCGTCGCCATCGGCATGGGCACCATCCAACTCAACGCATTCCTCGACATGCTCATCGCCATGTGGCCGATCTGGATCGGCCCGACCATTCTGGGCCACACGTACCCCCTCAACAAAGCATCCAACGCGATCCTCTTCAACACGCAGCAAATCTACCAGTTCCCCCTCGGGGTCTTCGGCATCGCCGTGGCGACGGCTGTGTTTCCCCTGCTCGCACGGCACGCCCACAACGACGCCGACTTCGTGCTCACGCTCCGGCGCGGGCTGCGCCTCTCGCTGCTCATCGGCCTTCCGGCGAGCGTCGGCCTCGTGCTGGTCCGCGCCGACCTGACCGCCGTGCTCTACGGGCACGGACCCAGCGGCTTCTCCGATGAGGGCGTCGTGCGGGCCGCGGCGGTGCTCCTCGGCTTTGCGCCCGGTGTGTGGGCGTATTCGCTCAACCACGTCCTGACCCGCACGTTCTATGCCAAGGGCGACACGCGCACGCCCATGCTCGTCTCGATGGCGATTGTGGCGCTCAACGTGGCGCTCAACCTCGCGCTGATCTGGAAACTCCGCGAGGCCGGGCTGGCGTGGGCGACGAGCATCAGCGCTGTGGTCCAGTGCGCGGTCCTGTTCGTGCTGGTCCGCCGCCACACCGGCGGCAGGAGCCCGCTGGATGCCGCGGCGATCCGCAGCGCGATCCGCATCGCCGTCGCAACGGCGATCATGGCCGCAGCAGTCATTGCGGCACTCTGGCTGCTCGGGCCACAGATGACGTGGTGGGGACAGGCGGCCCGTGTGGCGGCCGGAACCGGCACTGGCGGAGCGGCGTTCGTGCTGGCGGCGAAACTTCTCCGCATCGAGGAGTTGAACTGGCTGCTGGCGATGGGCCGCCGGTGAACCGGGCGCGCGGGGCTCGGGCATCCGGCGCGTACGATCCACGCTCGCAACCCGAGGGCACTCCTGCATGACAATCGAACTGAAGAAACGTCCCATCGCGATCACCGGTGCTTCCTCAGGCATCGGCGCGGCGACGGCCCTCCGCTGCGCCCGCGCGGGCATGCCGGTGGCTCTGGGCGCGCGCCGCGTGGACAAACTCGATGCGCTCGTCGCGGCCATCCGTGCCGAGGGCGGCCAGGCGATCGCTCTGAAGATGGACGTCACCGACCCGGCCCAGTGCCGCGGACTTATCGAGGAGACCGTGCAGGAGTTCGGATCGATCTATTCCGTCTACGCAAACGCCGGCTACGGCATCGAACGGCCCGTACACGAGATGCCCGATGCCGAGGTCCGCGCGATGTTCGAGGTTAACCTGTTCGGCACACTCAACATCATCCGCCCCGCGCTCGAGCACATGCGCAGAGCGCCCGGCCCGCGGCGCGGGCACATCCTCATCTGCTCGTCCTGCGTGGGCAAGATGTTCCTGCCGTACTTCAGCGTCTACTCGGCGACCAAGGCCGCGCAGAGCCACATCGGTCGCGGCATGAACCTCGAACTCCGCCCCGAGGGCATCGCGGTCTCGACGATCCACCCGATCAGCACGCGAACCGAGTTCTTCACGACCGCCGAGAGCCTGTCGGCCAACGGCAAGATGATCGCCCATTCTCCCGACCTGTTCACGCAGACCGCGGACTTTGTCGCCAAGCGCACGGTCGCCTGCCTGCGCCGGCCGCGGCCGGAGGTGTGGACGGGCTTCGCGGGTCACTTCGTCCGCTTCGGGATGTCTGTTTGCACGCTGGTGCCGCGCCTGCCGGACCTGACGCTCGGCGGCATGGTGAAGCGGCGGGTGGCGAGTTACACGCGGTCCACTCCCGATGCCGGGGCCGCGGCGTCCACCACGGGCTGAGCGCTCTGGTGCCCGCTCGCTTCATGCGAAGCGGACACGATCGGTGCAGGCCCCGTCGTGAGTCGCTGCACAGCGCGAGTCTTTCGCGGCAGTCTGGCGGAGTCCATGCGGGTCCGCCGTTCCTGGCGGTACATCCACAGCGTGTGCAGCGTGCGGGTCGTGCCGATGGCCACGGCGAAAGCGATTGCGGTTGCCGGGACCGGGTGCATCCCCCGATCTGAGAGCGTGTACTGCGTGCCCAGCAGAAGCAGGTAAAGCAACGGCGAGAGGGCCGCACGCTCTACCTGTATGAGCGTGGCATCGCGGAAGAACGACAAGTGTGGGCGCGGGGTCCTTCGCGCCTCCTCACTGCGCAGGAAGTTGAGCGATGGCGAATGGTTCGCCAGCCAGTGCAGCGAAAGATAGATCATCACGTCCGCGCAGATATCGGTGACGAACGTGATCAACGAGATCCGCCACCCCGGCTGCACGCCCAGCCGATGCGCCAGCCACACCGCCGCGAGCGTGGGCGGCAGCGCGAGCGCGCCCGCCAACACGATGTTGACGTTCACGTTCACGATCCGCCGGGCATAGAGCAGGCCGAGCAAACGCAGCATTGCGCGGATCGTAGTGTGGTCCGATACTCCGTGCCGGAGGTGCCGATTGACTCCGCGCTTATTTCATCTGTGCCGATCGCCTCCGCCCGACCCCGCCTTTTCGCCGAGCATTCCGAGCCGCGCCCGAGCGATCTCCACCGCTTCCGGGTTCACATCGCACCCCATCCACTTCCGGCCCAACTTTGCCGCCGCCACAAGCGTCGTCCCGCTCCCGCAGCACGGGTCGAGCACCAAGCCCGCGTGGGGGGGCGGGGGGCAGCACGCGCCGACCAGCAGTTCCAGCAGCGCCAGCGGTTTCTGCGTCGGATATCCCACGCGCTCCGCGGCCATGTTGTTGATCGACGGGATGTCCAGCACATCCGTCGCCTTCTTCAACTGCCCCTTCATGCGCTGGCTCGTCGCGGGCACCATCGGCGGCGCAAACCAGTACCGCTCCGGGTCCAGGCAGTACAGCAGGATGTCGTCGTGCTTGCGGGCGAACCGGCGCGGCGACGAGCCGCCCAGACCGTACGACCAGATGAGGTGGTTGACGAACCGGTCCTCGCCGAGCAGGTCATCGAGCAGAACGCGGACACGGTGGCTGGTGCGCCAGTCCACATGCAGAGCGATGAGGCCGGTCGGCTTGATCGCGGGCAGTGTGGCGGCGATGCGCTCGCGCAGCCACGCGATGTACGCCGCGGCGGAGGCGAAGCGGTCCGCGTACGAACCGGCGCGGTCGGTCTGGGTGTCGCCGGTGTTGAAGGGAGGATCGGCATAGACAAAGTCCACCGATGCCGGGGCGAGCGTGCGGGCGAGCACAAGCCAGTCGGCGCAGCACACTCGCGGCGGTTCCGCCCGTAGATCAAGCGCCTGCATCTGCACTAGTTCCACCTGTGCCATGGGCGATGGTACGGGGACACAGGAGCCCAGCCAGCAGTT
>CAYMWG010000012.1:0-23622 GCA_964393765.1 uncultured Phycisphaeraceae bacterium | reverse complement strand
CAGCCAACGATGATGCCGAACTGAGTCGTTGCTCGTGCGTGTGTTTCTGCCCAGGTTGCTGGGCAGAAACACACGCACGAGCAACGACTCAGTTCGGCATCATCGTTGGCTGCGCCGGTATGTAGTACTCAACCTGCTCGATGCCGGACTTGTAGGTGTGGACATTCTTGATGCGCTTGTTGACGAAGCGCAGCCACGGTGTCTCGGACATAAAGGTGTAAGGCTGCTCCTCGTGCATGACCGCGTGCAGTTTGTGCCAGACCTGCATCCGCTTGGCATCATCGACGGTCGCCCGTCCCTCGTCAATCAGTTTGTCCGCCTCGGGCGACATCCACTGGATGAAGTTGTCGCCCTGCCCAGCAGCCTGGCTCGAGTGCCATATCTGGAAAGGATCGCTCTCGGGCGCGCTCGCCGACCACGCGAAGGTAATGGCGTCAAAGTCCCGCTTGTTCAGCAGGTCCTGAAAGATCGCCCAGTCGGTCGGCGCGAGTTCGCACTTGATCCCCACCAGCGCGCACTGATCCTTGATGTACGTCGCCATCTGAAGCACGCCCTCGCTCCCCTGGCCGAAGGTCAACTGCCAGGAGAAGGAGTCGCCCCGCTCGTTGTCGAGCAGGCCGTCGTTGTTGCGGTCCACCCATCCCGCCTCGGTCAGCAGTTGCTTGGCCTTCTCGAGGTCGTAGGGCCAGGGCTTGATGTCCGGGTTCGACTGCGGCGTTTCGCTGGAGAAGGGGCTTGTCGCGGGACGGGTGATGTTCTTGTCGATGTCGCGCCGGATGCGGTCCCGGTCGATCAGGTGCGTCATCGCCAGCCGCACGCGCTTGTCCGCAAACGGCGTGAGTTTCTCGCCGCGCTTGCCGCCGTTCCAGGCGATGAACGAGTACCCCCCCCGCATGTTGAACCACCGGAGCGGGTCGTGCTTGGAGGCGAAGTCCGGTTCCTCGGCCTGCAACTCGAACTGCTTGGGCGTCGGGCGCATCATGTCTCCCACGCCGTTGGTGTAGGCGGTGAGGGCCGACAAGCGGTCCTGGATCACCGTGTACCGCAGCGAGGCAAGCGCCGGCTTCGCGCCCCAGTACTCCTCGTTCCGCACCAGCACCAGGTCCTGGCCCGGCTTCCACTGGTCATCCGGCGCGAACCGTTCCAACTTGAACGGCCCCGAGCCGACCAGCAGCCCCGTGGACTGATTGATCTGCGTCTCGGTGAACTGGCTGAAGATGTGCTTGGGGACAATGTTCAGGGTCACCGCGAGCGACAGGTTACTGAACAGCGGCTTCTCGTAGATGAAGTCCACCACCTTGTCGCTGACGACTTTCACCTCCTTTACGGAGCCGATGAAGACCGAGCGAAAGCGGTCGGCCTCGATCTGCGGGTTGAACATGTATTCGGCGTACGTCCAGCGAACATCTTCCGCCGTGATCGGCGCGCCGTCGCTGAACCGAGCGTTGTCGCGGATCTTGAACCTCGCCCACATCCCGTTCGGGTCGTACTGCCACGCCTCGGCGAGCACGCCCTCGAGTTTCAGCGACTCGGGGTTGTAGCGACCGAGCGTCTCGGTCACGATGTCGTTGATGCGCCTGCCGTAGACGTCCGCGAAACGAAACGGCGTGATCGTCGGCGGCTGACTCTCGAAGATCTCAGTGAAGGTTCCGCCAACGGCAAAGTCCGCTGCGTTCCGCGGATCGTTCTGGAAACTCGGCACCGGCCACCACCGCACCTCCACGCCCGGTCGCGCCCACGGGGCTTCCGATGTCGCATTTCCCGCCGCAGGCGTGCCGCCGCGGGCCGGAGTCACCGACCCGGTTCTCCCGTCCCCTCCCGCCACGGGCATCGCCACAGCGCCGGACTCCAAACTCGTCTGCACCCGCGCCAGCCGCTGCTCCAGCGAGTTCACCTTCTGCGCAATGTCCCGCACATCGCTGAACCGCCGGTCCTCCTGCCACAGGTTGGCAAAGACCATCAGGCCGATGACCACGACCACCAGCAACAGCACGAAGTCTTTGAGTCCAAACTTGTTCTGCATCTTGCGGCTTCCCGATTCGCGTTGAATGGTCGGAGTCGTGCAAGGCGGCAGGGCGGATCGACCGTCCGGCCACAATGCCGCCTGCGGCAGTGTACGACCCGCCCTCTCGCCCCGTCAGCCTCCCGGCCGGAATCCACGCGCAGACCCTGCGCGGTGCTTCCCGAACGCCCCGCCCGTCCAGCATCTTCGGCGCATCATGCCAGCCCGCCGTGCGATCTTCCAACCTCGCTTCACGATCCGAGGCAGACGCTCCGATCCGCTCACCCATGAATCACCCTGTCTACGCCGAGGGCGACCGCGTCATTCTCGCGGCCTCCGGCCTCGGTCCCAGAACCATCGCGACCTTGTGCGGGTGCGCCCTCGCCAGCACCGGGTATGTGCTCGGCGCGACATGGCTTGAATCACCCTGGATCGGCTTACCGCTGGGCGTCTGGCTCATCGGCGCGGGCATCGGCGCGACCCACCTCTGGGCCACCCGAGTCGGCAACGCCAGCAGCGCAAGCGGCTTTGCGCGGCGTGGCGGCCGTTTCCCGTTCCGCGACTCGTTCACCGCCGACAACCTGTTCGCCACCATGATGGAACTCTCGGGTGTCCCGGCACGCTCGGTCGAGTCCGCGCGGCGCAAGGCCTTGCACCTTTCCGGGCATGCGGGACTGCGCCTCACGCCGCGGGCGATACGAATCGCGCTGGACCTCTCGCAGCGCGACTTTGAGAAACTGCGCTCCGCGGGCGCAACCAGCCTCGTCCCCGGCCTGGCGATCGAGTGGACCCGCGCGCCCGCCGGCCTGCTGACCGATGCCCCCCGCGAGTCGCTCGGCTTTGATGCCCTTCTTCGGCGCGAGCCCGAAGCCCGCTCGGGCTCGGGCGTCGGCGATGCGCACCTTTACCTTCCAGAACACCCCGACCGTTCCGCGTCATGGCGCGGCTGGTCGGCCTCGCCCTCACCCGGCTTCGGCACGACCTTCCCGTCACGCGTCGATCCCGCCCTCATTCACCTTGAGGGCATCGACTTCACCGATGCGCTGCATGTGCGCCTTGCCGCCGACATCATCGCCGTCGCGGCCACGCTCGCCGCCTCTCCCATGCGCCGGCCCGGCGGTCTGCGCGCTGTTGTCCGCGGCGGCGAACTCGACGAACCCCTCGCCCGCTCCGCCGCCGAAGTGGCCATGATCCGGCTGGGCGGGACGCTGGGTGATCTGCTCATCGCGGACAAGCGACGCGAGACCAGCATTCCCGAGGTTGCGCGTACCGCCGGGCGCGCCCTCTCCGCATGGACCACCAGTTGGCAGCCACTGCCGGGAACGCCCCCGATCCATCACGAGCGGCAGCGCCTCGCCAAACTCGCGACGGATTTTCTGCCCGATGAGCCCGAAGCGTTCCTGCGCTTGGGGGCAACACAGATTGCCGCCTTCGAGGACCAGGGTGCGCTGGTGTCGCTCTCCCGCGCCGGCCGCCTGCTGCGTGATTCGCATTCGACCTGCCAGACCGACCCGCTCGCGTTCATCCAGGCGGAGATCACGCTCGGCGAGCCCAGCGGCCTGACGCTCGGACGCGTCGCCGCGGGCCTGTGCCTGCTGTGGGCGACGACTCCATCCGCGAGCCTCTCCTACCTGCGCGATGATGTCCTCGACGATCTCCAGCACTCCGGGTGGCTGGCGCAGCGCGCGCAGGACGCGAAACTCCTCGCCGAACTGCTGGAAGAACTGGTGCGGATGGATGGAGATTCGACGGTTCGACGCGCCGAAGCCGCCTGATCCTGGGTACCCCGCCGCTCCGCGGCGGACACCCGAGTTTTCGAGGCAGGCGGCTCACTAGCCCTGCACATCGAGGCGGGGCTTTGCATCCGTCGCCGCCTTGCCATCGGGCCGGTAGTGGTCCTGCCGGTCGCGATCGTCCGCCGCCTCCTGATCGCGATTGTCCTTCAGGTTCCGCACGGCCTCATCCGACTGCGTCTGGTTGAGTTCAACCTCATCCTCGGCCCGCCGGAGGCGCTCGGCCCTGGTCTGCCTTTGCGCAGGCTTGGCGCGATCAATCTCCCGCGCGGCCTTGTGCTCGGCCTGCGAGGCGCCCGCAACGGACTGGGCCGCCGATGTGCCCAACGTGCTCATGTCCAAGGGATCGGCGGTCAGAATGCCGCGGGATCAACCGATCGCTCGAAAATGCCGTTATCGGGCAAGTTTTCGGGTGGACTGCTCTTTGACGGGCCGGCACTTCGTGCCGGCGCTCTCCCCCGATCACCCTCACAGCCCGACCGTGTTCACACCGCAATCGACGTAGATCGTTTCGCCCGTCACGCCCGATGAGAGCGGACTTGCGAGGTACACCGCGGTGCGCCCGACATCCTCGCCCTCGACATTCCGGCGCAGCGGCGCTCGCTTCAACACGGCCGCTTCCATGTCGCTTGTGCCGCCCACGGCTGACGATGCCAGGGTCCGCAGGTACCCGCCGGAGATGATGTTCACGCGGATGTTCTCCGCCCCCAGTTCCCACGCGAGGTATCGCGCTGAGCACTCAAGCGCGGCCTTCGCCACACCCATGACGTTGTACCCCGGCACCACCTTCTCCGCGCCGTAGTAGGACATCGCCATGATGCTCGCCCCACCACCACCTGCCACCGCATCCCCCGCTCCCGCCGCACCCCGGGCAAGCAGCGGCCGCGCACGCTTGGCCATTCCCACCAGCGTGTACGCCGACACGTCGATCGCCGACAGGTACGCCTGCCGCGGCGTCTCTACAAACTTCCCGGGGGCGAGCCAGTCGCGATCCGCAAAGGCGATGGAATGCACGAGGAAGTGCATCGCGTCGAACGACTCGGCGTATCTGGCGAACGCCGCGTCCATGTCCTCATCTTTTCCCGCGTCCATCGGGCACAGCCACGCGTCTTTGACGCCGAGTTCCTCGACCGCGCGTCGCGTCCGTCGCTCGTTCTTCTCGCCGGGGAGGTGCGTGAACGCGCAACGCGCGCCCGCATCGATCATCGCCCTGGCGATGTGCCACGCGTACGACCGGTCGTTCGCGATCCCGACGATCATCCCGACGCGGCCTTCAAGCAACTTCATGCATCGTCTCCACGCCCACGATGAGGTCTTCCAGACTGAATCGTGGCGCTCATCTGCGGTCACTCAATCGTCGGAATCCACGCCGCCAGCAGGTCCCGCCCGGCCGCGAGATCGCCCAGGTCGATCATCTCCGTGACGGTATGGATGTAGCGTGTGCCGATTGTCACGCCCACCGCGCGAGCGCCCGACCTCGCCTGCTGCGCTGCCGCGCCGTCCTGCCCGCCGCGAGCCAGGATCGACCGCTGCGAAGGAATCTTTCGGTTGGTCGCCAATTCTTCCAACTCACGAATCAGCCGGTAGTCGGCGATAAACGATGAGTCCATGACGTGCAGCACGACGCCCTTGCCGTGTACGCTCACCGCCTCATCTTCCGGCACGCCCGGCGTGTCGCACGCGAGCGTCACGTCGATGCCGATGCCGATATCCGGCTCGACCCCGAACGAAGACGTGTGCGCCCCGCGCAGGCCGACCTCCTCCTGCACCGTGAACGCGACATAAATTTCGCAGTCGTGCGGCGTCCCCGCCTCATCAATCGCGCGGACCGCCTCGATCCCCAGCCAGCACGCCACGCGGTTGTCCAGCGCTTTGGACACGAACTTGTCCCCAACCTCGATCGCCGGCTCGTCCATCACCACATAGTCTCCGATTCTCACCAACCTCTTCACCTTGTCGGGCTTCATCCCAAGGTCGATGAAAAACTCCTTGACCTCGGGTATTTTTTTCTTGTCCTCTTCGCTGGCGATATGCACCGGCCGTCCACCCGGGTTCATCACGCCCTTGAAGTCACCCTCTTCGGTCACGACCAGTACGCGCCGACTGAACAGGTTGCGGGTGTCAAAGCCGCCCGCGTTCTGCACACGCACGAAGCCTTTGTCGTCCACGCCCTTGACATAGAACCCGATCTCGTCCATGTGGCAGAGCATCATCGCCCGCGTGGCTCGCCCCCCACTCTTGCCGCTCACCTTCTTCCCGCCCTTGGCGCGTGCCCCGCGCCGGCAGATCAGGTTCCCCATCGGGTCCGTTCGCACCTCGTCGAACAGGCCCTTGATCTCTTTCTCGATCACGGCCCGCACACGCTCCTCACGCCCTGGGACGCCGGGGGTCTCGCACAGCCGCTTGAGCAAATCGACATTCACTTTGGGCACGTCTCGCTCCTTGACCACTCGCCCCTCAACCACAATGCGCACTTCGGGCGTGCGCAGGAACCAAGATTATCCACGCGACGCACCCAACGCCGAGCGATCACCGCAGGGTCACCACGCCCTTGGCCGCCCCTACTATGTCTCAACGCTGTCCGCCGTCAGACCCACCAAACACCCGCAATGAACGCATCTGCCTATGGCGCGGTCCTCACCCCTCCTCTCTCATCACACCGCTCTTGGCGCGGCCCTTCTGCCCTACGGCCCGGCCGAATCAGGCGTGCAACTCGTCGAGGCCTTTGCGCCCTTCGGCCTTGAGTACGCGGCCATCCGCACCGGCGCGGCACTGTTCGACGCTCCGTCGCGCGGCCTCCTCCGCGTCATCGGCCCCGACCGCGCGGCCTTCCTGCAACGCATGGTCACGCAGGACATGCGGGGGCTGGAACCCTGGCACTTTCGGCGCGCTTTCTGGCTCAACCGGAAGGGCCGAATCGATGCCGATGTGCTCGCACTCGAACTCCCCACGTTCCGCCATGCTTTCATGCAGGAAGGAGTTGTCCTCGGAGGGATCGCGGATGCCGGCTCGACACTCCTGGAACTCGATGTGCATTCCGCGGCCGCCACCGCCAAGTCGCTGGGCGCATTCACCATCGGCGACGATGTCGTGATCGATGACCTGACCGAACAGGTACACCAATTTCAACTCCACGGTCCCCAAACGCTAACACTTCTCGCCCAGAGCGCCACGCATGTCGCCGGACCTACCCTGGAAGCGCTCGCGTCCGGACAGGCGTGTGCGATCGAAATCACAGCCGCGGCCAACGGCACCCGATGTCCCGCGCTGGTGGTCCGGCACGACCTGACCGGCGACCCCGGATGCTCCATCATCTGCGATGCCGCGAACGCACGCGCGATCTACGAAGCGCTCTCCCATCTTCCCCCGGTTCCGATCAACGAAGGCGGCGCACTCGTCGCGGGCTCACCGCCTCACCGCCGCCTCGCCCGCCGCATCGGCTGGCACGCGATCAATGTCGCGCGTCTCGAAGCCGGGACGACCCTCTACAACCTCGACTACGGCCCCACATCCCTGCCGCACGAGACCGGGCCGGAAACACTCGCCAGCCGGGTCAGTTTCACCAAGGGGTGCTACCTCGGCCAGGAGGTGGTGGCCCGCATGCAGTCGCTCGGCCACCCCAAGCAGCGCCTGGTCGCGCTCGACTTCACCGCCGATGGCGGAGCATCGCCACAGCCCGTTACGGGCTCGCTCGTGTTCGTATCCGCCGACCTGGCCCAGCCGCCCGTGGGCGCGGTGACCTCCTCGGCAGTCAGCCCCATGCTCGGGGGGAGGACGATTTGCCTGGCGATGGTGAAGTTCGCTTCCTCCGCCGCGGGCACGCCCCTCAGCGTGCTGACTGCGCCGGGATCGGCCCCCGTTGCCGCCACTGTCAGAGAATCGCTCGCGTTCTGGCGGCGCGGCTCAATCGCCGCCGCCGCCGGCGGGATTGCTTCTGCCTAATTGTGAATCTGGGCAAAGCAGAATCAACGGGCGACAATTGCTCCGGATGTGGTATATTGGTCCGTCGACCACGGTCGTTTCACCGGTTTGCCCAGGAGCCACGTTCATGCCTCGCACCCGCATTCTTACCGTTCTTGCCCTCAGTCTCGCCCCCGCCGCGATGGCCGAGCCGGCGTTCGACATCACACTCAACCAGGCGCAGTCGAGCGTGTCGGCGACGCTCACGGTGCAGGGCCAGAGTTCCTCCGATTCCTCGCCCGTGACAGGGGGCATGCGCGTCCGGCTGAACTCGGCGGGCGCTCCCACCGCGATCGAACTGCACGATTTCAACTTCAGCGCAACGCAGCCCCTCGACTTCAACATCATCTTCCGCGTCTTCACCATCCCCGTCGGCTCGATCGTCGTCAACGCGTCCAACATCAGCGTTGAGTACGCGACCCCCGGCATCGTTGAGGGACCCGTCCCCATCAGCGCGACCAACTTCGCCTTCACCGATGTCCCCGCCGACTCATCCGGCACCGCCTCGTACAACGCCACCGGCATCATCTGCACGCTGTTGGGCAGTCAATCACCCCCCCAGCTCTGCTCGGGCATGCTCGATCTTGCGGAGACGGGCACGCAGAACGCCTCGACTCTCCCAGGCACGATCACCATCGTCGGCCGCACCGCAACCATCGCGGGCTCGATCAACATCTCCGGGCCGCTCGACCCCGCCAATCCGAGCCTCGGCAGCCTCGCCATCTCCGGCGTGTTCGTCGGCACGGGACAAGTTCCCTACTGCCCCGGCGACTTTGACCTCAGCGGCACGGTCGGCGTGCCGGACATCTTCGCCTTCCTCAGCGCTTGGTTCGCCGGTCTGCCCAGCGCGGACCTAGATGGCATCCCCGGCATCGGCGTCCCGGACATCTTCACCTTCCTCAGCCGCTGGTTCGCTCCCTGCGCCTGACGCGAGCGCCCCGGCCGCGCTCGCTTTACCCTATGCTCGGCGGCTTGCACTCCCTTCGCAAAACTCCCGACTTGGTGATGCCTTTGCCCCGGCAGCGCATTTCACTCACGCGCTCCCCTATGGGTGTTGCCGGGCTGCTGTTCTTGCTGCTCGTCCTCGCGGCCTGCCTCGCATCTCTCCCCTGGACGCTCGGAAGGGTGGACGGCTCGCCGCGGTACGATGCGCAGGATCGCCTCGCTCAACTCATGCCCCCGTCCTGGGTCTTCCGGCCCACGCTCAGCGCTACCGACGATCCCGAGGAACTCCCCGACGGCCCGCAACGCCGCACGCACGAGGTCGCGCTGCGCACCCTCCTGAGCGAGGGCACGCCCGCTGACGATGCGACTCTCAACACCGCGCGGCCGTACTATCTCATGGGAACCGATATCCTTGGGCGCGACCTCTTCGTCCGCATCCTCACGGGCGGGGGCATCTCACTGACCATCGGCCTGTCTGCGGCGTGCCTCTCCGTTCTGCTGGGCACGCTCTACGGGGCGCTCTCCGGATATACCGGAGGCCGCACTGATGCGATCATGATGCGCATCGTGGATATCCTCTTCGGCCTGCCGTACGTCCTGCTCGTTGTTCTCCTCGCTGTCGCGATCGACGCGGGCGTCAACGACTGGCAAGCCCGCGCGGAGGTGTTCGCCCGCCAACAACGCGACGCCTACATCGAACAATCGCTCGCTTCAAACCCGGATGAATCCACCCTTCCCCAGGCACAAGAGAAGTTCCGTCGCGAGGCCGTAGCGCGGATTCCATCCAGCGAACTCTCGCCCGCCTCCCGACAAGCGATCGCCGTTCTCACGCTCGTCGTCGCCATCGGCGGCGTCTCATGGCTCACCATGGCTCGCGTCATTCGCGGCCAAGTGCTTTCCCTGAAGGCTCAGCCGTTCATCGAGGCCGCTCGCGCCTGCGGCGTCTCGACCCCCGGCATCTTCATCCGCCACCTGCTCCCTAACCTGGTCGGGCCGATCGTCGTCTACGCCACGCTCACGGTGCCGCAGGCGATTCTCCAAGAGTCGTTTCTGAGTTTCCTGGGCATCGGCGTCCGGCCACCGCTCCCCTCGTGGGGAAACTTGGCCGCGGACGGCCTCTCTGAACTTAACCCCTACCGCTCGCACTGGTGGCTGCTCCTGTTCCCTTGCCTCCTGCTCGGCTCCACCCTGTTGGCCCTGAACTTCGTGGGAGAGGGCCTGCGAGAGATGCTCGACCCCAAGCGGTCGCGCCGGCGCTAGGCCCGCCGCATTGTGACCCGCGATTGCACGCCGACGCTTTGCGATGCTGCACAGGATTGATACCATTGGTCCAAGCCCGAATCCGCAGGCATCGCGGTTCCAACTATGCGCGCCCAGCCTCCATTCCAGATCGAGCAGGACCCCACCGGCCCTTTCGCCGGGATCGCGGTAATCCGCCTTGAGCAGCCGGGTTCGCCCGTGGTGGTTCTCGATGAGGCGCTGATCCAGCGGATCGAGGCCACGCTCGGGGCGCTTCGAGGCGCGACAGGGCTCATCCTCGCCTCCGCCAGCCAGCGCGTGTTCATCGCCGGCGCGGACCTCAAATCCATCCAGGCGATGTCCGACCCCGACTTGGACGCCTATCTGGCGTACGGACAGCGCGTCTTCGGCATGATCGCTGGCCTGCCCTTCCCCACGGTCGCTGCGATCAACGGCGCGGCACTCGGCGGCGGGCTCGAGATCGCCATGCACTGTGACGCGCTTATCGCCGCGCCCTCGCCCACCGGCAAGCCCTACCCCGTCGGCCTCCCCGAGGCCGGACTCTCGATCTGTCCCGGCTGGGGCGGCACGAACCTGTTCCCGGCGCGCATGGACCCAGCCGACGCGATCACCCGGACCGCCACCGGCAAGCCAATGGCCTTTGATGAGGCGGTCGCCGCGAACTTCTTCGACGCCGTCGCGCCCTCCGCGGATGTCCTTATCCCAACCTGCAAGCAGTGGATCGTCGCCCGCCGTGCCATGGGCACGCCCCCCCGCGACGGCGCGCCCTCCCGATGGATCGGCCACTACGACGCCAAAGCCCGTGTTTCCTCCGCTCTCCACTCGCTCCGCGACTCGCTCCCGTCGACCGAGCCCGCGCGCGCGGTGCTCGCCGCCGTCACTGCCGGTCTTGAAAAGGGCTGGCAGCGCGCGCTCGATGTCGAGCGGCGCGAACTCGTCCGTCTTCGTTCGACCCCTATGGGCAAAGCCGCGATCGAGGCCTTCTTCGAGAAAACCTCCAGAAAGACGTAGACGGCTATTGCGCTCGCTCGTTTACCCTTGACTTCCGACTTCTGACATCCCACTTCCGAATTACCCCCGAGACCATCCCCCATGGCCGACCTCAAGAACCTCAAGGGCATCTCAGCCGCCGACCGCAAACTCCTCGAGCAGGCGGAGGAATGGCTGGGCGCTGAGCCGACCAAAATGGGTCCAGTGAAAAACCTGTTCTGGGGCAACGTCAAGCAGGACTTCTACTTCCCCTACCCCCAGACCGATGCGCGCGAGGCGGCCGAGTGCGACCAACTACTCGCTCGCCTTGATGAGTATCTCCGCACCGAGCATCCCGCCGTCGCCATCGACCAGGATCAGGACATCCCCCGCTGGGTGATCGACCGCCTGTTCGAACTGGGAGTGCTCGGCATGACCATCCCCAAGTCCCACGGTGGGCTGGGGATGGGCATCACCAGTTACAACCGCGTGCTGGAGCGCATCGGTGCTTCCTGCGGCTCGACCGCCGTCATGGTCTCGGCCCATCAGTCGATCGGCTGCAAGGCCGTCATGCTCTTCGGCGATGAGCAGCAGAAGCGCGAGTGGCTCCCGCATCTCGCCAAGGACTGGCTCAGCGCCTTCTGCCTGTCGGAGCCAAACGTCGGCTGCGACGCGGGCGGGTGCGAGACCTACTTCGTCAAGGACGGGGACGACTACCTCGTCTACGGCGAAAAGAAGTGGGCCACCTCCGGCGCGCTCTCGGGCCTTTTCACCGTCATGGCCCGCGAGAAGCGCGAGGACGGCAAGGGCAAGATCTCCGCCCTCGTCATGCACCCATGGATGGACGGCGTCGAGATCTTCCAGAAGAACCGCAGCAAGTGCGGCATCCGCGGCACATGGCAGGCCCGCATCCGCTTCCACGGCGTCCGCGTCCCCAGGGACCACCGCCTCGGCCAGGAGGGCCGGGGGTTGCAGATCGCCCTTTCATGCCTGAACTTCGGGCGATGCACGCTGTCGGCGGGGATGCTCGGCGGGGCCAGGCGCTGCCGCGATCAGGCCACCAAGTGGGGCATGACCCGCTTCCAGTTCGGCGCTCCCCTTGCCGACAAGGAACTCGTGCGCCAGCGCATCGCCCGCATGGCCGCGTACGACTACGCGATGGACGCCGTGCTGTACATGACAACGGGCATGCTCGACCGCAAGGACGAGGACATCCAGGTCGAGACTGCGCTGTGCAAGGTCTTCTGCTCCGAGTTCGGCTGGCGCGTCGTCAACGACGCCATGCAGATCATGGGCGGCGAGTCGTACATGACCGAGAACGAGATCGAGCGCATCTTCCGCGACTCGCGCATCAACCTCATCGTCGAGGGTGCCAACGAGGTCATGCAGTCGTACATCTTCGGCTACGGCGGCAAGCAACTCGCCGAGCAGATGCTCGGCATCAAGCAGGCTCTCCTCAAGGAGCCCGATGAGTCGCTCGGCGCCTACCTCGCCAAGGCCGTCCGCAGCAGCACCAACCCGCGCATCATGCGGATCGCCATCCCGCTCGGTCTCGAGGTATTCCTGGGCATCCGCCGCGCCCTGCCCCGAATCGACAAGGCCGTGCCCGAACTCCACGCCCACGCGGAGCGCGCCTGTCGCCTTGTCCGCGAGATGTCCTACCAGTTCAAGGTCATGAGCCGCCGGTACGATGTCAAGATGCTCGACCGGCAGGCCGTGCAGGCCCGCATCGCGAATGTCGCCATCCTCCTGCACGCCATGCTCTGCACGCTCTCTCGCCTCGATGCCCACCTGCGCGTTCACGCCGCGAAGGCAAATGGCCCGGCGGACAGCGAGTTCGCCCGCGACCGCACCGCCGCGCTGCACTTCCTCGACCTCGCGGAGGTCGAACTCCACGACAATCTCCGCAACCTCTACGAGAACGCCGACGATTCCATGCTCGCGGCCGCCGACGCCGCGATGAAGCACTCGCACTCCCTCCCCAACGAGCAGTTCATCATCCCGGAAAAGAGTCCGAGCGCTCAAGGCACCGGGCGCGCACCCCGGCAGGACGGCATCAAGCAGTTCCCCGGCGATGGCATCCCCGCGCACGCCAGCCCCACCGCCGCGGCGACCCGCTGAGATTTGCCCCGGCAAAGGCAAAGAGCCCCCAGGCTTGACGGCCGAGGGCGTTTCTCTAGAATGCTTACGGGCCGATCCGGAAGCGGTAAGTACGAGATAGGGCTGTCCCACCTACCATGCGCGATCAGGGTCCTGCGCCGTCTCCTCGCCCTCCGCATTCTTCTGATAGCCCCGCTGTCCCTCATTCGAGTCCGGGTTACCGGGAACCTTGGAACCAGCCGCCTCGCGCGAAGTCTTGTACCCACCTGTCGCGCCTTCTCGCC
This sequence comes from uncultured Phycisphaeraceae bacterium, assembly GCA_964393765.1. Taxonomy (GTDB): domain Bacteria; phylum Planctomycetota; class Phycisphaerae; order Phycisphaerales; family UBA1924; genus JAHBXL01. Next base: position 10,309 of record CAYMWG010000012.1, on the reverse strand, counting down.
CCGGCCCCTTTGCGGCCGAAGACTGCGATGAAGGGGAGGAATCCATTTTGCTGCGACCAGCCGCCCCGCGAGCGTTTGAAGGGCCGCTGGCGGAACTTCGAGCTTTGGGATTCTTTTGCTCCGGCTTCGACTTCGCCATTGTGACTGCACTCCTTACTCGCTGGTGCCGATTATCGCAGCAGGAGTATGCCGCCGCCTGCTCCACCCTGCCATGAAGGCCGAGTGAATTGCGGCTCATTCCTTCAGCCCATTCCGCGCGGGCGCAGATCAGCAACCCGCGAACCAGAGGCTCAGAAACACGAAGATATCGGGCACCCCGATGCCCGGCGTGCCATCCACATCCGCGTCAGGATCGTGGGCGAACCATGCATTGAGGAACGCAAAGATATCCGCCACCTGGCGCACCCCATTGCCGTCAAAGTCCGCCGCGCAGCCGCCCTGCAGCGTGAACGCGGCGGAAACCGCGAAGAAGATTTCGCCGTCAGCATCCACGCGGATCCGCGCGGGCAGGGAAAGGTTCGGCGACTCTGGGAGCGCCACGAGGGCTGCGCCGGTGTTCGGGAAAGTGCCCAGACTCTGTCCGAAAGTTGCGCCGTCATCGGTGGACAATGTGATCGTCACGCTCGCGCACGAGATGGGCGGGATCTCCGTGCCGCCGACCGTCCACTCAACGACGTTCGGGCCCGCGTCGACCGTTGCCCCTGCCGCCGGGCCAGTCACGGCGAACGCCGAAGTCGAGTTTGGAATTTCCAGATTCGCGAACCCCGAGACCGCCGTCCCGCCCGCGCCCGGGTGGTTGTCTCGCACGATCACCCGGAACCGCCTGGTCACTCCCGTCACCATCGGCAGTTTCTCGCCCGGTGTCGGCACGCCGGAGAGGACATCCGCCATCCGCGGAAAAGTCCGCTCCGGACTGCTCACCGGCGGAAAGATGCGAAAGAGCGAGCCCACACCATTGTCGATGGCATCGGGACCTGTCAGCGGACGGGCAACTCCATTATCAAACTGTTCCCACGAATAGGTCAAGAGATCACCATCCGCGTCCGTGGCTTCGGCCGTGAGCGTAAACGGCGTCTCGGGAGGGATCGCGAAGTCGCCCGCCGCGGCCAGAATCACCGGCGCCGAGTTCGCGCCCGAAGCCTCCGCCGGGCACGACCGGTCTGCCAGCAGGGCTCGCATCTCGTTCACGCTCCCGTGGTGAAAGAACGGGTCAGCAAACAGGACGATGTTGTCGGTGGGGGCCTCATCCCCCACCGGGCAGCCGCCGGCGTACGCCAGCGGAGAGGAACCCGACCCCGCCTCCCACGCCGAGGCCAGCCGTACGTTCCCCGCGCAGCGACCACGCGTCCCGCTGAACGTGTGGTTCGCGCCGAGTTGATGCCCTATCTCGTGAATGACCACGAGCGCGGAAAAAGGATCCACATCTCCGCCACGCGGGATTCCGGACACTCCGCCCGCCCGGTTGTTCGTGCAAAGGCATGACAGGTACGCTACCCCGCCCGCTACACGCGTGAGTACATGCCCGAGATCGAAGTTATTCGTACCGATCACGCTGTTCAGCAGCGTGATGTTCGGTCCCAGGATCGCCCCCGAGCAATCCGTTCCGCCCGATCCGTCGCACCCATTCGGGTACGGATCCGTCGCGGGATCGAAGAAAATAATCTGATCGTTGTCGGCCACGAGGTTGAAATGCACCGCGAGGTCCGCCTCGTACACCACATTCGACCTGCCGACAACCGTCACGATCGCGGCCATCGGGTCGTCGATGTTCGGCGGATGTCCCTGGATGAGGCTGTGATATTCGCCGTAGTTCCCCGTGCATGCCACGGCAAACCGGATGGTTCGGAGCGTCAGCCCGCCTCGAAGCCCGCCCGCTTCGCCACGGTCATCCCCGGGCCCTGCGCCGTGTTCCTCCCCGTCGATCCCGACATCCTCCGTGTGACAGACCCAATCACCGCCACCCGGCAGATCGCGCAACCAGTACGCGATGGCATGTGCCGGGTCCCCGGACTGCCACGGATCGATCATCCACGCCCCGCCCTCGCTCGTTCGGAGCATCGCAGTGATCCCGCGCGGCGAGACCTCCAGCCGGCCCGTTGCGGTGCGGTCCAATGACTGGACGATGTACGTTCTGATGCGAGGGAACTTGGCGGCCAGCGCGGCCTCCATGACGGGCGACTCGGCAACAGCACACTGCACCGGTTCGCCGCTCGGGCTTGGAAGCGAAATCATCAGTCCGTAGTCGATCAGATGCGCATCGAACCGCTGGGCCGGCGCCTTGCTCAGTTGCCCGAGCAGCGCGGCTGTGTCCACCCCAACAGCCACGCCCAGCGTCGGACGAGGACCCGGGACCGACCACGCACCCGCGTTGGGCGGGTTCTCCGCCAGGACCGAGAACACTTGGCCCGAAGCCGAGGATGCCAGAGCCAGAAGCAGAAACAGAAGGTATTTCACGCAGTGACCGCCTTGGTGCATGGAACCACCGGAAAAGACACGCCCGAAGCGGGCAGTGCCAGTGTACCTCGCCGCGGCGCGCCCACCACCCATCTACGGACTTCAGCGCCGGGGGTTCATATCTGCACCTGGCAAACAACTCCGCCAAGTAGCCCGACCCCTGTCAACACCCGGCAAACCACAGACTCAGGAATGCAAAGATGTCCGGCACTCCGATGCCCGGTATCCCATCGACATCCGCGCTTGCGCTGCCTGCGAACCACGCCGCGAGGAATGCGAAGATGTCGGCGACCTCTCGCGTGCCGTTGTGGTCAAAGTCCGCCGGGCAAAAAGTGCCGCCGCGAGGGTAAAAAATGCCCAGCCCGCTCGGTCCGCCCAGCGCGGCGATCGCGCTGTCGCTCATCGCCTCATCCGTGTATGCGAAGTTCGCGATATACACGCTCTCCCCGCGACCTTGCAGGTCCGCAAAGAGGCAGATCGTCGCGGCCATCGGCGCGTTCGCGGAGTTGGGCGAGAACGCCCACGGGCTTGGGAACTGCCCCCAGCCGCTCCACGTCACGGGCAAAACGACCGAGCCGGTCGGATTCGCCGACGAGATATCGCCCCATCGCGGTTCGCTCACCTTGCACGAGGCGTACACCCATCCCGACCCGCTGCTGCCCAGCAGTTGGCCGTTCACGAACACCCGTGATGAAAACTGCCGATAATGGTCGTTCGAGAGCGCGAGCCGGAACCACTGCCCCGGCTGTACCTGCGGCAGCGCCAGGGAATCGGCCTCGGCGCGCCAATAGCCAAGGCGGGCTTGGCCCGCGACGATATGGATCATCGCATCCGCAGCGGCGTTGTTATGGTGGTTGTCCTCCACGAGCGCGATCTTGCCGCTGGCGTTCCACACATCCTGCGGGATCAGGATGTCCCACACCATCGTCCACTGTCCATTGCGGTCCTCGGGCCAGTTGTCCCGGTTGGCAGGCCAGAGCGCCAGGCCAATGCCCCGCTTCTTCGCATCATTTTCCGGGTCGGCGATGTTCCGTGTCGGGCTTGTGCGGTACACCCCATCGACAACCCCGCCGATGGCCGGAAGCCCGAACGAAGCGGTGGTGCCGAACATCGACTGCTCTTCGGTGACATTGGGCGGCGTCGCAACCGCCGGGTAACCATTCTCCTGTCCTGGTCCGCCGAGGATCGGCCCGAACGCAGAATCATCCAGATATCGCATCTTCGCCGGGCCGGAAGCGGGCGCTGCGAGGCTCTGCCGGACGGATCGCAGGTCCCCCTCGAACTGAAACTCGGATCGAACGGGAACCGGCGGCACCCAGGTGTCGATGAGTGCGCCGCCGGCAGTGACATTGAGGCCGAAGAACGGGGGCTTAGTGATGTTTCGGATGCCTGCGCGGCATCGTCCGTCGGCAAGTACTTCCTGCTCGAAAGTGAAACTCATCGCTATGCCGGAGAACGTCCCGCTCAGGGTTTCAGTGTCCAAGTCGGTCGGGACGGTGCCGGGCGGGTTGCGCACCGCCCCGAAGAGGAACCGCTGCTGCCCGGGCGAGAATCTATTGATGACATCCCCCAGCGGCGTTGGACTGGGCACGAATGCGAAGCCAAGAAACCCCGTGCCAAGCACCGTCGGGTTGAAGGCGAATCGGTATCCCGGCGAAGAGAACACTGTGGCGTTCGACGTGACGATGACATCGGGCGGGTTGGTTGGGAGCGACAAGATAGATTCACCCATGAAGTCCACCAGCACCTGATTCTGCTGGGCCGCGGCGGCCAGGGGGCAGGCAAGCACAACAACCCAGAGTGGAGCGAGCCGGAACATGTTTCTCTCCTGAAGTCGCTGACCCTTGCCGCCCGGTCGGGCGTGACCGCAGGGAGGGCGAGCGGGAACAAGACCGCCGACACGAGCGGCTTGCTACAGACTACCCGACCGCGACGACCCGGCCAACCCCTTTCCCCCGATGTACGGCCTCCCGCGCTCAAATTTGCTCGCCTTCGGCCACCACGTTGCGTTAGACTACTGGCGATGGCCAGAAAACACCATCAGGATCAAACCGCCGGGTTCACGCTCATCGAACTGCTGGTGGTGATCGCCATCATCGCGCTCCTCGTGGGTCTGCTCCTGCCCGCGCTGGGCTCCGCGCGCGAATCGGCCAGGCGTTCCAGATGCCTCTCGAACACCCGTCAACTCGTCATGGCCTGCAATCTCTATTCCGCCGATGTCCGCCAAGGTTATTTCATCCCGGCCTATTTCGATTGGGAGGACAACATCGGATGGCTCTTCCCCGAGTACATCTCCGACTACGCCGTCGCCGTTTGCCCCTCGACACGCAACATCATCAGGCCGGACATGATGCTCAGCGATGAGCAGGGCAGCGATGTCGTTGACGTGTACGGTCGCGACTTCATCCGCGACACCTACTGGGCAGGGCGGGACCGCTTCGACGATTCTGGCGGACACAGTTACGAGATCCGCGCATGGTTCAGTGCGGGAAAGTACCTCGATGGGCGCGCGATCGTGGTGCCCCCACCCATGACCGTTGGCGATCAACTTGGATGGGATCGCGGGCAGTTGCCGCTGGTGTTCACGCTCCAGTCCCGCAACCTCCTGAAGAAGCAGGGCAACGTGATATTTCCCGACCGCTGCGCACTCATCATCGATAACGACAACGACCAGTCGATCCTCCCAACCGTGGGGAGGCCCGATGGCATCAACAACTGGCCCGACTCGTGGAACAACCACGGCAAGGACGGCTACAACGTCTCGTTCGTGGATGGGCACGCACGATTTGTCAAGGCCGATGCCAACCTGATCCGCATGTACCTCGACAGTTACGATGAGCCGCCATCAAACTACCAGAACGTCTCGCCGTATCGGCAGCGAACAGTCTCGCACCTCGGACAATCGATCCCGGAGTATTACCTGCCGTAGAGCGAGAAAGCAGAGCGCAAAGAGCAGAGAGCAGAAAACACAAAGCAAGGAGCGGCCGAGGTCAGAGCCCTAACGACGCCGCGAGATCGGCCACCCGCCGCCTCACCTCGTCGGGCATCCCAAGCATCGTGGGCCACTCTCGCACCGGCAGGCCGTTGATGACCTCACCCGCCCGCTTCGGCGTCGCGTCGAAAGCCGTGCGCCGGCCGCACTTGCTCAGGTAGCGGTCGCGATCGGGCGAGGTGTTCGCCATCCAATGGAAAAACCCATCGTCGATGTTCGCAAGGTCGGTATCTGGCCCGACGACAATGATCCATCGCGGCAGCGAGATCGCCTCCGCCAGTCCCCCCAGCGCTTTGATGACAGCCGCGCCATCGCCCGGGGCCATGCACGCGATGCGTAACAGCAGCCACCACCCGCCGAGTTCGCCCGGGATGCGGGCATTCATCACACCAGGAAGTTCTCCCAGTCGAGATTCAGCCGCCCTCGCGTCTGCATCCAAGACAGGCCCGATCGGCCCCGCAGCGCACAGTTCCGCCGCGAGGCCATCGAGTGCCCGATGCTCCTCCGCCTCGCCTCGCTTGCGCGTCGCGTCGAGGCCCATCTTCCCGCCCGCGCCCAAGAACGGTGCCGCATGGTCCAAAATATCCAGCGGCCCGCGCACCATCTCCATGTCGCGTCCAGGCACGCACAACTCACCCACCGCCCGCATCACCGCCGGAGTGTCATGGACATCGACATTCTCGTCAACGACCACCACCGTCTTCGTCCACGCCATCTGTCCCGCGCCCCACACCGAATGCATCATCCGGCGCGCCTGCAACGGATATTCCTTGCGGACCTTCAAGATTGCGCAGTTGTGGAACGCGCCGAACATCGGCAGGTCATAATCGATGATGTCCGGGATCAGCGTCCGCAGCAGCGGCAGGAACAGCCGCTCCGTCGCCTTGCCCAGAAAATAATCCTCCTGCGGCGGCAACCCAACGACCGTCGCCGGGAAAATCGGGTCACGACGATGCGTGATCGCCGTGACCTCCATGATCGGGTAGCGATCCGGGAGCGAGTAGAAGCCCGTATGGTCGCCGAAGGGTCCCTCAAACACCGCGCCGGGGCCGAGCGATGAGCCTCCCACGCGAGGATCAAACCCGGGCATCCCCGCCTCGTTGCTCACATACCCCTCGATCACGATCTCCGAGTTGGCGGGCACATCCAGCGGCACCGTCACGCCGCGGCAGAGCGGGATCCCGCGCCGATTCAGGAACCCCGCCAGCAGCAACTCGCTGATCCCCGGCGGCATCGGCGCTGTCGCCGCGTAGGGCAGCACGCTCTCCCCGCCCAGCGCGATCGCCACCGGCATCCGCTCGCCACGCACCTTCCACGACCGCCAGTGGCGGGCGCCATCGTGGTGCATGTGCCAGTGCATCGCCATCAGTCGCTTGCCGAGCAGTTGCACGCGGTACATGCCCACATTGCGGCTGGGCGGGTGGGGGTTGTCGCGGTCATCGGCGTGGATGGTGTGGACCGTGCCGATCGTGATGTACCGTCCGCGGTGCAGTTGTTCCCACTCCCCGCCCGAGCCGATGCCGGGGATGCCGTCGTTGATGCCCGCGGGGTACCCCACCGCCGCGAGGTCGCCATCGTGCGGCCAGCAGCGCAGCAGCGGCAGCCTTGTGACGTCGACATCCGCGCCCTTCGTGATCACCTGCTGACACGCGCCGGTTCGCACCTTCTTCGGCGGGATCTTCACCAGTTCCATCAGCTCCGGCAGCTTCTTCAGTTTCGCCAGGAGCGTCGGCGGAGGCTCGGGCTTGATGAGCCTTCCCAGTCGATCCGCCAGCGCCTCCAGCCCTCCCGGCGTGTGCCCCGCGGCAATCCCCACGCTAGCGTCATTGCATCCCAGCGCCATCTCCATCCGCCGATAGCTGCCAAACTGGTTGATCAAAACCGGGATGTCCGAACCCTCGACATTCTCAAGCAACAGCGCACGTCCGCCCAGATGGTGAAACCGAGGGTCCGTCCGACGTGTCGCCTCGCTCGGGAGGCTCGGCGCCGGCGACTTGCTCTCGCGATCCGCGAGTTCGGTGATCTCCAGCACCGGCGACACCCGGGCTGAAATACGCTTCAGTTCCCCGGCCTTCTCCATCGCGGCGACAGACTCGCGTGTGCTCTCGTACATTGGTGCAGCGTATGACGGATCGACCCCACCAGCCCGACCACACCGCCGCCCCCGCGGTTCCCGCGGTTCCCGCGCCCAAGGCCCAGCACTTCGCCGAGAAGCGCGACTGGCCGGGCTACTTCCAGGCGGTGCTGGGCAAGCCTCCCCGTGAAACGCTGACCGCCGCACTCGACCGTTTCGAGCGCGAGCGAACCCACGCAGCGTCGCAAGCACCGCCGGGCCGCGAGCCCCCCCTCGCGATCGACCTCGGCTGCGGCGAGGGGCGCGACGCCCTCGAACTTCTCCGCCGCGGCTGGCGGGTGCTGGCGATCGACTCCCACCCCAACGCCTTCGAGTTGCTGATGCCGCGTGTGCCACCGGCGCACAGATCGCTTCTGACGACCGTTGTCGCCAACTTCGCCGATGCCCGCTTGCCCCGCGCGAGACTTGTGAACGCCTCGTACTCACTTCCTTTCTGCGAGCCCGAACACTTTGACGCGCTCTGGAACCGGATCGTCGAGTCTGTCGAGCCCGGCGGCCGGTTCGCGGGCCAACTCTTCGGCGACCGCGACTCTTGGGCCGCCATCCCCGACCGCTCCCACCAGACTGAGGCCCGCGCACGCGACCTCTTCGCCTCCTTCGATATAGAGGAGTTCAAGGTTGAGGAGAAAGACGACAACGATGCCGGCGGAAATCCCAAGCACTGGCATGTCTTTCATGTCGTTGCCCGCAAGAATCAGACGCTTTGACCACGCCCGCGCTGAACGCACCTGAGAAGGGCACCCATTGACGACCCTGAATGCACAGCCCGTCGGCGCGACCCAAGCCAGTGGGCGCTTTGCCGGCGACTGGGTGATCGACCTCGCCAACGTCGAGAAGGTCTACGCCGGCCGCTTCCGGCGCGGCAATGTCCACGCGCTCCGCGGCATCGACATGCGAGTCCATCGCGGCTCGGTCTTCGGCCTCCTCGGCCCCAACGGCGCGGGCAAGAGCACCCTCGTCAAAATCCTGATGACAGTCATCCGCCCGACGCGCTGCGAGGGCCTGTTCCTGGGGGCGCCGGTCGGGGACAAGGCGAACCTGAAGCGGGTCGGATACCTCCCCGAGCATCACCGATTCCCGGAATACCTCACGGCGGCGCAGGTGCTGGACTACTTCGGCGCACTGTCGGATGTGCCGCGGGCGGATCGCAGGCGTCGCGGCGGGGAGTTGCTCGACCTTGTCGGATTGAACAACTGGGCCGACAAGAAAGTGAAGGAGTTTTCCAAGGGCATGCGGCAGCGCCTGGGAATCGCCAACGCCCTGACCAGCGACCCGGACCTGGTCGTGCTCGACGAGCCGACCGATGGCGTTGACCCTGTCGGGCGGCGCGACATCCGCGCGGTGCTCGCACGACTCCGCGATGAAGGACGCACGGTCTTCCTGAACTCGCACCTGCTCAGCGAACTGGAGATGATCTGCGACCGCGTCGCCATCCTCGTCCAGGGCGTCGTGTCCTCGCAGGGAACGATCGACGAACTCACCAGGGACAGCCGACGCTACGAGATCGATGTCACGTCGGACTCCACCGGCACGCCCCAGGCCACGGCCGCGCTTCTCGCGGCATCGCTCGCGAGCGTGGCGCGGTTCGAGCAGCCGCCATCGCCAGCGGTTCAATCTCCGGGAGGGCCGCACGGTCTCTCGCTCCGCGGCACGCTCGGGCATCAAGCGCAGGGCGTGGCAAACACAACGCCCATTTCCATCGAGCCGGGGGCAATGGGATCGAGCGCGGCCACGATCAAGGTCGCGTCAGATGATGCTCGCATGATCCAGCCCATCATCGATGCGCTGCGCGCAAGCAGCGCGACCATCCGCGCGATCCGACCTGTGCGTTCATCGCTGGAGGACCTGTTCATGCAGGCCGTCACCGATCCGACCACCGGCCTGGCGCTCGCGCCGGGGGCGGCGAGCACGAACAAGCGCGAAGCGGGCAACGCCGCGCGGGCCGGACTGGCAACGGGCCGGGAGGCCGCGCGATGAGACAGACACTGGCGATCTTTCTCGACGCGTACCGCGAGTTGAACAGCCGCAAACTGTTCTGGATCGTGCTGGCGATCTCCGTCGCCGTGATCTTGGCGCTCGCCCTGCCGAGCATCAACGATCGTGGGGTGGTGGTCTTCGGGCAGACACTCGAAATCCCGTTCCTCACCACAAAGTCTGTTTCCCCCGTCGCCTTCTACAAGTTTTTGTTCTCGTGGTTCGGTATCAACCTCTGGCTGGCCTGGGGCGCAACCATTCTCGCGCTGATCTCGACGGCGGGGATGATCCCCGAGATGGTCTCCAGCGGCGCGATCGAACTGGTCCTCTCCAAGCCGATCAGCCGGGTCCGGCTCTTCCTCACCAAGTTCGCCGCGGGCCTGATGTTCGTGGCGTTGCAGGCGGCGGTGTTCGGCGTCGGCGCAATCCTGGTCATCGGGCTGCGCGGCGGTTCGTGGGACGCGAGCCCCCTGATGGCCGTCCCGCTGATGGTGCTCTTCTTCAGTTACCTGTTCAGCGTGTGTGCGCTCGTCGGCATGTTGACGCGATCCACGCTCCTCTCGCTGCTGGCCACCGTCCTGGTCTGGCTGGGAACCTGGGGAATCGCCACCGCCGAACAGTTCTTGCTCGATCAGCGACTCCGCCACGAGCGCGAAACCCAGCGTCTTGACACACAACTTGAGACTTTCCGCACGACGCTCTCCACGATCGAGGCCCAGATCGACGAACTTCGATCACAGGGTGCTGCGGAGTCC
>CAYMWG010000011.1:0-27246 GCA_964393765.1 uncultured Phycisphaeraceae bacterium | reverse complement strand
GGTGCTGTGCATCGGGATCATCATGGTCCTGCTGGGCCTGGTGCTGCCCGCGATGGCCGCGGCACGTCGGCGTGGGACGGACACGCGGATGCTTGGGGTGATGCGGTCGAATGGCGCATTGCTGGCGCTCTATGCCCAGGACCACGACATGGCGTTCCCGCTCAGCGGCCCGACCGTGGGCGGCGCGATGCTGGAGTGGTACCGGCCGCTCATCGAAGTGGGGTTGATCCAGAGCGCGAGCGATGTGGACCCCGACGGCATTCGCAACGACCATGTGCAGCGTGTGGCGATGAGCGCCGCCGCGGCCTGTTTGCCGGAGCGGATGGAGCCGGGGAACACGCTCCCGATGGATATGGCGACAAGTTCGGTCATCCGGCACACACAGGTGGTACACCCGTCGTCCAAGGGCATCCTCGTGCAGTGGGTGCATGTGGTGCCGGGCGAGCATCGGATGTGGACCTACAAGGCTGTGAACGGCCCGGTGTCGCCTATCGCCTTCGCGGACAACTCGGTGTCGAGCGCGAGGTCGGCGGACTTCGTGCTCGACCACGACTTCTTTGAGAACTGGGTGGGACACCCCGTGCTGGCGACCTGGTCGGGGGTTCGCGGCATCGATCGGCGTAGGTAGATCACGCTCACAATGGAACAAGGAGACAACTCGTGGCAACCCATCGCGTACAGCAGGTCGGCATCTGTGGCGTCCTTCTGGGCCTCTGCGCGTTCGCACTGGGAAACAACCCGTGCTATTTCATCCAGCGCAGCGGGTGCGGCGCGGGGGGTACTTTCTGCTCGAACAACAGCACGGTATGTGATGTTGGATACAGCAAGAGCACGGATACCGGTTGCGGGCGGAGAGGCCCCCTGGATATCACCGTTCCTCGGAAATGTTACACTCTCACCGATGCGATCACTCAGCCTTGTGACCAAGACCCGCCGGACGATCTTTACCAAGTCGGTTGCGCGGAGAGCGGCGTATGTTGCTACGGCGACCTGACGCCGACGGGCGGCAGTTCGCCCGGTGATATGACATACCCGAATGGGGACAAGTGCTGCACCATCAAGGCGGCGCAATGATACCCCGCTGGCCGGCCAAACTTGCCGGGTTTGCAGCGGCTGTTGCTGGGGTGATAGGTAGCGGCAGCCCCGTGTTGGCGGTGCCACAGGCCGCAGATGAACTTGCGGCGCTTCTCAGGCAAAGCTATCCACAACAGGGTGCTGTGATTGCAACCTATCTCTCAACAGGTGGCCAGGAAGTCGTCGTCGGGTACAACTTCCGCACAAGTGCGTGGTTCCACAGAAGTCATCTCTCGGCGGATCATGCCGCTCCAAGCACTTTCGGCGGGGAAGATTCCACGGGACAAGGCTTTGGAGGGGAAGCAGCGCCCGGCGCCGGCAAGCACCGGGCACCCGATGGAACCGAGCGAGCTGCCGTGCTCGACAAGTATTTCCCTACGCTGTTTCTGCGTGAGATCCTCGCTGATTCCGTCGCTTTGCAGCACGTCGAGCGTACCCAGGACGGCTGGGTCGTTACCGCGAGACTTGTGAGAGGCTCTCGCATTCAGCCCCCGAAAGCGATGCCCCCCGATTTCGTCGCCAAGGCTGGGGGTATCGACGCGTTCTTGCGAACAGTCGTTTTGCAGATCTCGACAGAACTGACAGTTCGACGCATCGATGTTGAAAGTACCGGCGCGGGCGAGTTAGGCACGGGGGAGTGCTCGCAAGCGGGGTTCCAAGTCGCCGAGACGCCACTGTACCTGGAGGGCGTGCGGCTGATCCAATGCAAATGGGTGTCGGACGACGATGCCCCGTTCACGCTCGCCGCCGTGGAGGCCGCGGCGGTTGCGCGCCGGATGGCCGATGGCCCCAAGCGGACCCCGGTGCCCGACGCCTCCACTCCCGAGCCTGTGCCCCTCGGTGGTCCAAAGGAGTTTGGGATGGCAACGCTTCGCACGCCGATCCTGTTGGCGGGCGCATCACTCGTCCTGATCGCGGCCGTGGCCTGGCTGCGTCGGCGGAACGCGGCATGATCCCCTCGCGTGGTTCCCTGACGCACTTGGCCGCGAACACTGTCGCCATTGGCATCTTGCTGGCAGGGGCGATCTATCTGCTTGTATCGGCCTTCGTTAAGTTCGCGGATGTGCCGTCATTCGCCGAGGCACTTCTCCGTCAGGGACTGCTTTCAACGGCTTCGGCCCCCACGGTCGCGTGGCTCGTGCCGATGGCCGAAGCCGGTGTGGCATTCATCGCGATCTGGCGGCTGCTGACGGTGTCGGGCTCGCGCTATCCGTGGCTGCTGTGCGCCGTGGCGTACGCCTCCCTCGCGGCATATGCGGGCGCGCTGGTTCTGCATCCGCCCGCCGAGCCGGCACCGTGCGGCTGTCTGGGCGGGAGTGCGGAGCCAGCGGATTGGGGCAACATCGCGGTCAAGAACACCGGGGCCGCGCTGGCGCTGGGGCTTGCGCCCCTCCTGTTGATTGGCCGCGGGGTGGGCCGAGGATGAACGCTCCGGCGGCCCTCCCGCGCTTCGTCCGCGAAATTGCCCGATCCGGTTTGGGTTGAGTGTGGTAGACTGGGCGGATCGGACCCCCGCGCTCCATCTTCGCGTGCAACCGCCGCCGGCCCCGCGCGTTCACGCTTATCGAGTTGCTGATCGTCATCGCGATCATCGCCATCCTCATCGGGCTGCTCCTGCCCGCGCTCGCCAAGGCGCGCGACTCGGGGCGGCAGGCGGTGTGCCTGGCCAATGTCCGCCAGATCATGCTTGGCTTCCACACCTACGCCAACGACTACAAGGTTCTGCCCGGGACGTACTGGCAGGGGCCGCTGGACCTCGACTGGGTGGGCCGCAACAACGCGCTCTACCTCGCCAACCCCACGGTCTATCCGCACCCGTTCCACACCAGCGTGATGCGCGAGTATCTCCAGACCGCGGACAAGATTACCGAGTGTCCCTCCGCCAAGCGCGAGGCCAATCGGTTCTTCGATTACACCATGCTCATTCGCATGGCCGGGGCGCGGATCGACCTCAACTGGCAAATGAACTTCCCCGAGCGGCCCGAGGTGGCCGCCTCGGCCCGCAAGAACTTCCCGGGCATCGTCATCATCGCCGAGGAGCACGACGAGTTCTTCAATCGCACCTTCGACGATGGCTCCTTCGCCGGCAACGACCAGTGGTCCACCCGGCACGGTTCGCGCAAGTCCGGTTCCGCGGCCGGGAGCCGGCTGGGTGGGTCGCACAACGGCTACCTCGACGGCTCGGTCGGACTGTTCAAAGCGCCATCGGGTGGCAACGACCGCCTGGCCGAGCCGCAGGACCTCAACACCTCGCAGGTCCGCATCGTCAAGGCGGCGAACATCGCCTACCCGGTGAACACCTCCAGCGCGCAGGAGTTCGGGTGGGTGAACCGGTCGCGCAACTGAGTCATCAGTCGGCGACGGATTCCCGCAGACGCTTGAACAACGCGATGAAGTCCGGCAACTGGTAGTTGGCATTCAAGCCGCTTGGGTTGGGCAGCACCCACAGCGCTGCGCCAAGCATGTCGCCGGGCTGTGGCCCGATCGCCGTCTTCTTCACGCCATACGCCGCGCAGTATGCCCCGACGCCCAAGAAGCAGACCGCCCTGGGCCTGAGTTTCAGCCCCAATCGGCGGATGCGCCTGCCGCCCCGCCGCAGTTCCTCTGCGGTAAGTTCCGCCGCGGTCGCGGTTGCGCGGTTCACGAGTTTGGCGAGGCCGACCCCGTGCTGGAGCAGTTCGCGGGATTCCGACGGGTGGAACTGTCGCGGCGTAAAGCCCGACCTGTGCAGCGCGGGCCAGAAGCGGTTGCCCGGGCGCGCGAAGTGATAGCCCGTTGCGCCGGAGTAGAGCCCAGGATTGATTCCCACGAACAGCACGCGGAGGCCCGTGGTGTGGACATCGCGCACCGTGGACCTGCCGTGGGCCGCGGCGAGTTGCGCTGCGCTGGGCCGGAGCGGCTTGGGCACGGCGCATGGTATTGGTTCCATCGGCCCGGCTTCGGCCGATGCGTCCTCACGATCTCCCGTCGCGCAATCACTCGATCAGGCCATACTCCACGAGTTCCAGCACGCCGTCCTTGATGAGGCCGATCCCGGGAGCGTAAACCTTCGTGCTCTCAGCGCCGGCCTCGATCGCACTGTCCTCCTCCACGACGAGGCAGTTTGTCAGCGTGCCCGCAGGCACGACGACCGTCACGCCCATCTGCCTGTGCCGGGCCCGGTCGAGCGCCACGCCCGGTGCCTGCTCCTGGAAGTATCGCGCGCCGAGCATCACCGTGCCCGGCATGATGATCCCGGGCACCGCCCCATCGACGCCGGCGCGCCACGAGCCGCGCGTGTCCACACAGACATCGTTCTCGTAGAAGCACACGTCCTCGCCGAAGTAAAACACGCTGTTGGTGTGGGCGCACCGCGCATAGAAGTTCCTGGAGATCTCGTACAACTGGCCGTCGATGAACTCGCGCTCCTCGATCACGCGCGTCCGCACGTTCCGCGTCTCCCCGCCGATCACCATCGGGATTACCTGTACCTCGTCGAGCACAGTGATGAACAACTCGATCTCCTCGCCGGCATCGTTGCCCGCAAGGTGCAGTTGCCAGCCCGGGCGCAGGGACCAGTAGGTGTTGCGGCCGCGGGTGACGAAATCGCAGTTCTCGAGAAAGAAATCCTCCGTGAAGTCCCCGGGCCCGACTGGCTCGATCGCGCCCACGAGGGGAACCGCCCCCGCCGTCGGGAACGAAGCGGGCAAGCCCAGCACGCCGGCGCAGACCGTTGCCAGAACCGCGGTGCCGAGTATGTTTGTCCGTATTGGGCCACTGCTGCTCATGTTCATTCTCCTTTGTGGGTTACCCGCCCTCCCCGGCTCCGCAGGAATGTACGGTCACAAGAATCGCCGGTCGTGACGGCTTGATGACGTGCGCCTGGATTGGGCGTCATCGAACCGTCATCTTCGGTTCAGCCTGATTTGCTAGCATGTCCAGACATCAGTGGGTACGTCCCGCCCAGACCCGGTCGTCCGTTCGGACGGGTGATGCCGTCGCGGCCATTTGAAGGAGTGAACGCATGCGTACTTTCTGCAACCTGCTCGCCGGCATGGCCTCACTGGCGACGCTGCTGACCGCCGGCTGTTCGCGCAACGGCGACCGCGATGGGGCGGCCCTGGACCGCGCCTCGGCGAGCATCGAGGACGAGATGGTTGTGACCCTCGACGCAGTTCCGGCGGCCGTTCGCGCAACGATTGATGCCCAACTCAATGGCGGCACCATCGACGAGATCGAGCGCTCCGAGAAGGACGGCGCTGTCCGCTACGAGGTTGACATCGAGCATACCGATGGGGACTTCGAACTCGTCATCGCGGCGGACGGCACGCTCCTGGGGCGCGCCATTGATGACGGCGACGACCATGAGGACGATGACGGCGAGGCCAATGACGATGAGGACGACGACGAAAACGACGACGACGAGTAATCAACCGCAACGTCAGTTTGCGATTGGTGGCTCGACCCATTCCTCGCACCCGCGGCCCCGCGACGGGAAGGACCCGCGTTGAGGCTGCTCATCGTCGAAGATTCAACACGCCTGCGGGAATCCCTTGCCGACGGTCTGACGTCCTCCGGGTACGCGGTGGATGCTGTTGCCGATGGCCAGCAGGGGCTCGCCTACGCCCGGGCCACGGAGTATGACCTGATCGTGCTCGACGTGATGCTCCCCGAGCTCGACGGCCTGAGTGTGCTCGACCGGTTCCGAAAGGCCGGGGGCAGGTCCCCCGTGCTCCTCCTCAGCGCTCGTGACCGGGTGGAGCACCGCGTTGAGGGCTTGCGCGCGGGCGCGGACGACTACCTCGTCAAGCCCTTCGCCTTCGCCGAACTGCTCGCCCGCGTCGAGGCGCTGTGCAGGCGTTCCCGCGGCGTGCCAGCACCCGCGCTCAGGTTCGGCGCTCTTGAAGCGGACCTTGCAGCGCGCGAGGCACGCACACTGTCGGGGCGGGTACCCCTGACCCCGCGCGAGTTTGCCGTGCTCGAGTTCCTCTGCCTCAATGCCGGGCGCGTCGTCTCGCGCGCGGACCTTGAAGAGCACATCTACGACGCCAACCACCAGGTGTGGAGTAACGCTGTTGACGGCGCGATCGCGGGCATCCGGAAGAAACTCGGTGCGGCGGGTATCACCGGCCTGATCGAGACGCGGCGCGGCAGCGGATACCTCATCCGGCCACCCGGGGAGTCCCGCGCGGATCAGAAGGCCCGCGCGTGACCTCGATCCGCGCCTCGCTCCTGACGTGGATCCTCGGCGGCGTGGCGGGCGCGCAGGTTGTTGCCGGAGTGGCAATCGCCGTCATTGCACAGGCCGGCCTCACGTCACTGCACGATGCGGCGCTCCTCGCGCGGGCACGCACGTTCGCCAGTCTGGTGACCGATGAGCACGACCCGATCGAGTTTGATTACTACGGACCGCTGGGAGAATCGAACCTGGGGGTACTGGTGCGTGTGGGCACAGCGGATGGCACGGTGATCGCGGCCTCCCCTGAGTGGCCGGAGACGGCGGGCAACCCCGCTGGCACGCGGCTCGCGCCGGGCGAGCATCGGTTCCTTGATACGCGCACCGCGGACGGCCGCGTCGCCCGGCGGCTAGTTCTGTACTCGACAGCCTCGACCGACCCCGAAGCCCCGCCCGAGGATCGCGGCCGAAACACCCCGATCATCGTCGAGGTCATAGGGGATTCTGCGCCCGTCGCCCGCGCCCACCGCGCCCTCCTGGTGGCCCTTGGCCTCGGGGGGGCCATCGGGCTCATCGCGGCGTTCGTGGCGATCTGGCTCGGCGTCGGGCGCGCCCTGGTGCCGCTGGCCCGCCTCCGCGATGCCGTTGATCGCATCGACCCGGAGAGTCGTGTTCAGGGTGCGCTCGGCAGCGCGCAAACTGTTGAACTGCGTCCGATTGTCGGTGCCCTCGACGCCCTGCTCGCCCGCTTGAAAGCGGCGGTTGATCGCGAGCGCCGCATGACCTCCTCCATCGCGCACGAACTCCGCACGCCGATCGCCGAACTCCGAACGCTCACCGATGTCGCCGCGCGATGGCCCGAGCCGGAACGACAGCGCCGGGCGGTGGGTCAGGCTGCTGACATTGCGCGCGAGATGCAGTCGCTCCTCGAGGCCGTTCTCGCCTTGGCGCGAGCCGGCGAGCCTGCATCCTCGCCCCAAGAGGCCGCGGGTGAGATTCTCCCGCTGGTCGTTTCCATTCTCGAAAGATCGCAAGCGGCACGCTCCGGCGTCGGTGCGCTCTGCGTTATTTCGGGCGACGAGTCTGCTCGCTGGGACATTCCCAAGGGCGCGGCCCAGATACTCATCCGCAATCTCCTTGAAAACGCGCTTGAGTACACGCCCCCCGCAGCGCAGGGGGGTTTCGTTGCCATCCGTGTGATTCCCGGTGCAGTCTGCGCACGGCTCGAAGTCGAGAACGGCCCGGTGTCCCTCACGCCGGAGCAGGCCGGCCTTCTCTTCGAGCCATTCTGGCGTGCCGATGAGGCGCGATCGGACCGCAACCATCGCGGTCTAGGGCTGTCGATCGTCGCGGCAATCGCAGACGCTCACGGGCTGACCCGCAGCGCTGTGCTCATGGCCCATCGCCGACTCGTGATTTCTATCGGGATGTGAGCGCATCTCACACAGGTCACCGCGGCCCGATCTCCACCACCGACCAGCCCTCGCCGAACGACCAGGCGGTCTGTTCGTACCCGTCCAATCGCAGCACGAACGCGCTGCTTCCCGCCGCTTCCGCGCGGCAGAAGAACCGCCACGATGCCAACTGCCGGTTCTGGCCCGGTTCGACCACTGGAATCTCTTCGACGGTCACAGGTCGCGGAGGAAAGATGCTGTGCGCGGGCAGCGCACCAATGACCGTCAGCGGGAACATCATTCCCTGCTTGATGACCTTGGCCACAATGTTCCGGCGCACCAGCCCGTCGCGCTGGAGTCCGCCGATATCCACAAGAAGGGAATCGGCAACGCTCACGCCGCGGAGAGTCCCCGTCGCGAGGGCAACTTCAATGGCGGCATCCTCCCCCACGCCGATCCCCAGTCGTGTGCCGCTCGCCTCAAGCGCGGCGACCAGCCGCCCGAACCTGTCGCGCTCAAAGAAGTGCGAGTCCGTCATCGCCCACGGCAGCAGCGCCATCCCCGGCCCGATCTGCGGCCCGAGCGGCATCTCCGTCCGCTTCTCATCGGCATCGTCATCCGGGGCGGGCGCGGTCCGCGTCGAGCGGATTCCGAGTGCTTCCGCGCTGCGGCCTGTCAGGAACATGATCCCGCCCATCATCGCGTCGCCCGCGCTCGTTCCCGCGATGATGCCGCCGCGGGCCAGCAGACGGCGCATCGCATCGCGCTCGGGGGTCTCAACCCCGTCGGGGCGGTAGCGAGTGGTGATGCGCTTCTGGTCGCCGCCGGAGAAGAACATCGCGCTGCACTCGTCGATGAGCGCAACGGCCTCCGGCGGCGGAGTCGTCCGCCCAATCACGCCGATCTTCGCGTCGGGTGCGTACGCCCGGATGGACTCGGTCTTGCCGAGCGCGCTGCCCGCCTCATCCCCGCTCGCGGCGGTGGCGATCACGATCCGCACAGGCTTGCCGCTCGGCGTCGCCGCGCGGGCACGCGCAATGAATAACTCGTACACGGGCTTGTTGTCGTCATCAAGGCCGCCGCCGATCGCCAGCAGGTAGCCGTTCAGGCCCGTGACCGTGCCCTCACCGCTCGAAGCGCAACCGGCGACCGCCGTCGCGACCAGCACCAGCACACAAGCAAGCAGTCTGTTCATGCGAGCAGCCTACCCGATGCCCGACGACGGCTGCCCGCACCCCCGCCATCATCGCTTGCCATTTGCGACCTCCACCGCCCGGGGCACCCACCGGTCCTCCCCTTTTGCGACATCCCCAGGCTCGCACTCGATCCGCACATCCGGCTCGACGCCGAAGCCATCGAAGGGAACCCCCGAGGGCTGCACCGACACCATGCTCGAAAGCCGAACCTTGAGGCGCTGCGGCAGTTCGTGCTCACGCGCTGCCCCGCTCCCTCCCGCGCTCGCCTCGCCGACCAGCGTCACGCGCGGCAACTCCTTCATGGCCGCCAGGAACACGTCCGTCGCGCTGAAGCACGCTGCGTCCTGCAGGATCACCACCTGCCCGCTCCACCGCACCGCCCCCTCGCCCTCCGCCGGCGCGATGCACGCCAACCACCATCCGTCGAACCGCTCCTCCGCGAGTTGAACCCGCGGGTCAAACGCCTGCAAGAAACGCGCGATCGCCGCCCGTTCCCGCTCGCTCCAACTCGCATCATCCCTCGGCCTCAGCCCGCGACGCCCCATCTGCTCGGCCACATCCTCCGGCACCATCCCATTGACCAGCAGCGGTCGGGCGGCGTTGATCACCAACGGACCCGCGCCCGGGTCAAGCACCGCCCCAGCGAGCGCGTAGAGCGCATCACGCGATCCGCCCCCGTTGCCGCGAACATCCACTACCACCGTTTCAGCGCCCTGCTCGGCAAACTCCTTGAGCCACCCGAGAGCGTCCGCCGCGCTCTGCGAGTCCATCTCCACCAGCCGGATGTACCCGGTCGGAGGGTTCGGGGGGAACTCGAGCAGCCCCGACTTCCGATCCGGCCACGCGCCGTACACAGGCTTGGTGGCCGACAGGGGCAGCATCGCCTCCCGCTTCACGCTCCCATCCTGACTCGCAAGCGCAATGCGAACCTCTCTCCGCCCGACCGCCTCCGGCAGCACCACAGCGCGCAGCGCCTCGATGTCCCTCAACTCGCGGCAGGAACGCTCGGCGACAAGTTGCGGCGATGCATCCGCCACGCACTCCCCCGCGGCGTCCAACCACTGTCTGATGGGGACACCATCGATGCCGACGACAAAGGGCGCCTCGTCGGCCACGAACCCCGACCTGTCGGGCTTGACCGCCAGCACCCGTCTGTCATCGCCCCGCCACGACTGGAGCGCAATGGGCAGGAATGGCAGCCACCCCGCCGATTCCGGCTCGGGGCCACTGACAGACGCGTGCGCATCGCCGATCGCCGCCACGACAGCCCGAATCTCGCGGGTCAGCGCGGAGCGATTCCGGATCGCCCCGGACGTTGCTCGCGCCCTGGCCGCGGCCAGCCGCGCTTGCCATCCGGACCCGGGCAGGTCTCGATCTTTCCGCGCCGCGTACGCGCTGCGTTCCTTGATGAGGGCCTCAAGGGCGTCGAGGGTCGCCCTTACGGTCTCCTGGGTCACGGCGTCATCGCGCGGGCGAGAGTTCCGGGCCGCGGCGGCCTTGCGCAGGTTCTGACGCTTCTCTCGCGACCATTCCTCTTCGAGGTCCGTCGTCGCCGCTGCCCCTTGGCCTCGAACCCGCAGTGTTGCTCGCTCACCGGGCGCGATCGCGAGTTTCTCCATCGCCTCGATCAGGTCTTCCTCGAACCGTTTGACGATGTGCTCCGCGCCGTACAGCCGCTCGATCCCGGCGAGCAGTTCCGGAACCGCGATGCCGTTTATTGCCTCCAGTTCGTACCACGCGCCACCGATGCTGATGCGCACTGTCACCGGACTACCGCCTCCCGGCTCGCCCAGCCACGCCACCGAGTCGAATGGCGACATCGCCTCCGACCGTTCGTCCTGCGCGGCCGCTCCGCTCCCTGCCAGACCAACCACCAGGACGAGCGCGACGATCGCCATGAATGTGGACAATGCCGGTGCTCCTTGTTCCTTCAATACGGAAGCGAGGAGACGCGGTTTCGCGTTGTGTGTGTGGGGGGGGAAGGGTGGGCGGGCTTCCAAAAAACTGGGGCCGGAAAGCGGAGGCATGCTTTCCAGCCCCGTCACATTGGACGTTCCATCTTCGATCAGCGGGAGCGCTGCCCGCTGCTCTTGCTGCTCCGATTCCCCGACCTGCTCTGGCCCGAAGTTGCCCGGGCGTTCACGCTCTTCCTCGCCGCGGCGGAGCGGCTCGAAGAGGCCTTGCGGTGCGAGGTCTGACGTGATTGACGCTTCAGCGACGCGTGCGGTGCGGATGTGCCCGACCCGCGCTTGGGCGTGGTGGCAGCCGCCGGCGCTCGCCGGGCGCTCGTCCGCGCTCGCTTGCTCTTCTTGGCGACCCTGACGCCCGCGCGCCCGGCCTTGCTCGGGCGGGCCGTGCCCGCGGGTGTCGTTGCGGCCTTGCCCTCGCGCCTCGCCTTCGTGGCGCGCTCAGATGTTTTTTTCCCTGGCATGTCGTTCCTTCCTTGGTCCCCCCGATCCCCTTGACATGGACACACATTGGTGTTTCACAATGAGGCGAGTATGAACCCCTGATGAACTTCCGAACGAAATCCTGCCGCGAACTTGGTACACTCGCGCCGACGGCCTCATTCCCCCCAGCCGTCGGATGCATGCACTCCCCCACGCTCCACACCACGCGGCTCCTCCTGCGCCCGCCGACCGATGCCGATGTCGCGGCGATCCACGACATCCACCGGCACAAGTCGGTGGCCGACGGCGTGCTGACCATCCCTCACCCGCACACCATCGACGATGCCCGCGCGTGGCTGACGCGCCTCCGCGCCCCCGCCGCGGAGGGCAGGCTGAACTTCATCTGGCTCATCTGCCTCGCCGATTCGGGCGAGCCAGTGGGCGATTGCGGCCTGCACATCGACGTCAAGCACCGGCGCGGCGTGCTGGGGTATCTCGTCCGCCCCGACCACTGGGGGCGCGGCATCGTGACCGAGGCTCTCCGCGCGGTGGTCGAGCACGCGTTCGACCGGCTCGACCCGCCACTCATCCGCGTGGAAGCGGACCACTACCCGGAGAACCCCGCCTCCGGGCGCGTGCTGGAGAAACTGGGATTCCAGCGGGAAGGCGTGCTGCGGTCGTACATTCTCAAGCACGGTGTGCCGCGAGATGCCGTGCGGTGGGCGATGTTGGCGGGCGATCTCCGCCGCAACTAGACTTCGGCCATGCAATCCAAAGCTGCCACCGTCGCCGAATACATAGCCTCGCTGCCCGCCGATCGGCGCGAGGCGCTCGCGGCCATCCGCAAGGTCATCCTCGCCAACCTCGACAAGGGGTACGAAGAGGGGATGAGTTACGGCGGGATCGGCTACTTCGTGCCGCACAGCACCTACCCCGCGGGCTACCACTGCGACCCGAAGCAGCCGCTCCCCTACGCGGGGATCGCCTCGCAGAAGAACCACATGTGCCTTTACCTGTTCTGCCTGTACAACGAAGCGGGCGAACTGCGGACGTTCGTCAAGGAGTGGACCGCGACGGGCAAGAAACTGGACATGGGCGCTGCGTGCGTCCGCTTCAAGAGCCTCGACGCCGTGCCTCTCGACGTCGTGGGCCGCGCGATCAAGAGGGCGACGCTCAAGAAGTTTCTCGGGCACTATGAGAAGAACATCCTGACGATGAACAAGGCGGGGGGGGCCGCGGCGGAGCGGAGCGCGGCGAGGAAGAAGACTTCCAAGAAGGCGGCGAAGGCACCGGCCAAGAAGGCCGTCAAGAAGAAAGTGACGCGCCGATAAAGTTCGCCCGCGGCGTGCCGCCCTTTCGGGGCTGCACCCAAACTACGCGCGATTTCCGAGGGCCGACGCCCTCGGCTACAGGCTCAGGATGGAAAGCCGGACGCCCGCTCCCGCAGGTGCGATTGCCAAAGATCACGCTTCCTCCCCGGACACCCGATGAGAAAGCCATGAAGAACGTCCTCGTCCTTGGCGGCGGCAAAGTCGGCAAATCCGTTGCAGAACTCCTGCTCGCGTGCGGTGGCGGGGGTTATCGCGTCACGCTGGCCGACCGCGATGAGGCGAACCTGCGCACGGCCGCGGCGAACATCGCGCAACTCCGCGAGCATGTGAAGCACCCCGTCGAGTTGTCGACCACGAAGATCGACGCATCGGACAAGGCGCAGGTCCGGGCCGCCCTCACAGGCCAGGACTACGTCATCTGCATGTTGCCCTTCAACCTTGTGGCCGGCGTGGCGGAGATGGCCAACGAACTGGGCGTCAACTACTTCGATGTCACCGAGGACGTCGCGGCGACCGAGGGCGTCAAGAAGATCGCCGACTCGGGGCGCGCGAGGGTCGCGCTGGTTCCGCAGTGCGGTCTTGCCCCGGGCTACATCGCCATCGCGGCGTACGACCTGGCGCGCGATTTCGCCGAGATTCACGACCTGACGCTGCGCGTCGGCGCGCTCCCGCAGTACACCACCCGCGCGCTGAAGTACAACGTCACCTGGTCGGCATCCGGCGTCGTGAACGAGTATTGCGAGCCGTGCAACGTGATGCTCAGCGGCGCACAGGTCAAGGTGCCCGCGCTCGAAGGCCTCGAGCACTTCTCGTTCGAGGGTGTTGACTACGAGGCGTTCTACACGTCGGGGGGTGTCGGCTCGCTCATCGACACGCTCGCGGCGGAGGGCAAGACGGTCAACGAGAGCAACGTCGCGTACAAGACCATCCGCTACCCCGGCCATCGCGACCTGATGAAGTTCTTCCTGGAAGATCTACGGTTGAACGTCGAGCACGCCGCGCCCACGGCGAGCGGGCGGGTGTTCGACCGGGCGCTGGCGGTGGACCTGCTGGAGCACGCGATCGCGCGGACGCTTCAGGATGTGGTGGTGGTGTTCATCAACTGCGTGGGCGTGCGGGGGACTGGGCGGAGCGGCGGCGGCGGTGCGGTCGGTGGGAGTGGGGGGGGGCGCGAGCAGGTGAACTTCAAGCGGACGATCCACGCGACGACGATCTTCGGGCGCATCTGGCCGGCGATCGAGTTGACGACCGCGGCGGGCGTGTGCGCGATGGTGGACCTGCACCGGCTGGGCAAGGTCCGCGCCTCGGGCTTCGTGAAGCAGGAGGAGGTCGCGCTGGCGGAGTTCAACAAGACGGTGTTCGGGCTGGCGTACGAGAACCCGGGGGCGATCGAGGGTGCGGTGCGGGCCGGGTGAGCGACGAGGAACCCCGAGCGAGCGGATAGAGCGGAGCCGAAGCGGAGAAGGAGTGGGCTGGGCGAGCTTGGTGAGTGGGTTGATCAGACTCGTGAGCGACACTACTGAGCGCGACTTTGTCGCCAACGGGTGACAAGTTCCTTCGCGGCGTTGGCCCAGTCAGGTTGCGTGAAGCCAAAGCCAGCGGCCAGCAGTCGGCCGGGCACGACGCGCCTGCTCTTGAGGACCAGTTCCGTCTCGGTGCGCATGAAGATCGCACCGACCTCGAGCATGAGTTTGGTAGCGGGCAGACCGATGCGGACGCCCATCGCGCGCCGCAGTTCCCGCATGAACGTCGAGTAGGGCAGCGGGTGCGGAGAGCAGGTGTTCACAGGCCCTGCAAGGCTCTCGTGCGCGATGAGGAAGTCAATCGCGCGGGTGAAGTCGTGCTCGTGGACCCATGACACATACTGCCTGCCGCCCGCGGCGTTGCCCCCCAGGCCCCGCCGGGCCAGTGTTGCCAGCGTGTCGAAGATGCCGCCCTTGTCGGGGGACATGACCATCGCCGAGCGCATGGCGACCTTGCGGGTGTGCGGGGTGGCCGCGGCCTCAAGCTCGCGCTCCCATGCCTGCGCGACATCGATGCTGAACTTCCATGTATCGGGAATGTCGGGCTCTGCGCCGCCGATGATGCCGCTCACTTCATCATTGGGCGCATCGAAGCGGTGCGCATAGATTGTGGCGGTGCTGGACTGGAGCCAGAGCCGCGGCGGGTGACTCGCCTGCCCGATGGCCTCCCCGACAGCGCGGGTCGAGTCGATGCGAGAGGACAAGATCTCTCGCCGGTTCGCCGCGTTGTAGCGGCAGTTGACGCTGCGTCCGACGAGGTTGATGACCACATCCGCGCCGTCGATCTCGCGTGTCCACGGGCCGCGCGATGCGGCGTCCCAGACGATGGTGCGCCACTTCGCGCTGCAGCCCGCGCGCCGGCTTAGGACAACGACTTCATCGCCGCGGGCGTGGAAGTGACGGGCGAGAATCGTGCCGACCTGGCCGCTCCCGCCGGGGAGAATGATCTTCATGCGGGAGTGGTAGGAGGGGTGGGAAGTGAAGGCCCGCCCATCTCATACGGCAACTTCAGCGCCCCGCACAGGAACGCCATCAGCGGCGAGCCGGCTTTGACGGCCTCGACATATTCGTCAAGGAAGTCCGGCGCGCAGACGGTCTTCTCATCGAACGCCGCGGCCGCCGCGTGGCTCTTTCGTTTCAGTTCGTCGATCAGCGGGTGCGACGGATCAACCGCGCAGTCGCCCACTTTCGGCGGACGCTTGAGCGATTCGCCCTCGAACGTGTGCGAGGCCGCGAACCTGGCCCCGACCGCCTTCTTCCATTCGTCGGGCTTGACCATGATCCGCGTGCGGATCGCGTCGAGCGCCTTGGCGTCGGGCTCCCAGATGCCCACATACGCCTTGGTCCCACTCGCTTTCCCCGCTTCCCGCTCTCCGCCCTTGTCGGGCGCGAGCGAGAGGTGATAGCCGAGTTTCAACTCTTTCCCGCTCCCGACATCATGCCCGAACATCGCGCCCACGCTGGTCTTGTACGGGCTTTTGTCCTTCGAGAATCGCGTATCACGGTTCATGCGCTGCATCGAGCCGCCGACGAGTTTGGGATCGACCTCGATATGCGTGCTGATCTTCGCAATCCGCGGCCTGAGGTCGGCGATGAAACGGAGCATCGGCCCCTTGACGTGCTGCTCGTATTCAGCCTTGTGGTCCTTGAACCACTCGGGCGAGTTGTGCTTCGCAAGTTGGCGGAGAAACTGAAAGAACGCCGGAGTGAAGTGCGGCTGAAGGGAGGCGGACATGGCCGATCGTAGCGGCGGACACCTCCGCGCGCGACGGCCTGCCAGTCCTGATCGACGAGTTGGAAACACCACTCGGGGCGCGGCCGACCGATCCGCCGCCCGCGCCCTGACCTTGCGACCGGCCCCGCGCCGCGGTTACCGCTGCATCCGTCTCTGCTCCGCGTCTGATTGGTCCGTTCACCCCGAGTTCCTTCCCCGTACCATCGCCCCATATGGCCCAGGGCATCCTCCATGTTCCCGTCCTGCTCGACGAGGTGCTCGCGCTCCTTGCGCCGCGACCGGGCCAGGTGATCGTCGATTGCACGCTCGGCGTGGGCGGGCACGCCGCGGCCATCCTGCCGCGGATTACCACCAAAGACGCGGCCACTTCTGGCCGTCTTGTCGCTCTGGACCTCGACCCGGCAAACATCGCCGCGGCGCGACCGCGATTGGAGCGCATCCGCGGCCGGGACGACTGCTTTGACCTGGTTCACTCGAACTTCGCCGCGCTGCCCACGGTCCTGCACCATCTCGGCATCGAGCAGGTGGACGCGGTCCTCGCGGACATCGGCGTTGCCAGCACACAGATCGATGACCCGAGCCGCGGCTTCTCGTACCGGCGCGCCGGGCCGCTCGACATGCGCATGGACCCGAGCCGCGGCCAGCCCGCCTCAGCGCTCGTGAACAAGATGAGCGAGGCGGAACTGACGGCCGCGCTGCTCGAACTCGGCGATGAGACGGATGCGCCGCAGATTGCAAGCCTGATCGTCGCGCGGCGCGCCTCACACCCGATCCTCACGACGCAGGCCCTGATGGAGATCGTGTGCGAGGCCCGCGACTTCACGGTGAAGCGGGCTTCGGGCGCGAACTTGCACCCCGCCGCACGCACCTTCCAGGCCCTGCGCATCCTCGTGAACCGGGAACTGGCGAACCTCGACCGCCTGCTCGCGGTGCTGCCGGATGTGCTCAAACCCGGCGGTATCGCGGTGATCATCACCTTCCACAGCGGCGAGGACCGGCGCGTGAAGACGTCGTTCCGCGAGGGAGAACGGTCGGGCGTGTATGGCGAGGTCAGCGACGACCCGATCGTGGCGGATGAGAAGGAGGAGCGGGCCAACCCTCGCGCCCGCTCGGCGAAGTTGCGGTGGGCGAGGAAGAATGGGTAATCTACCATGCCAAACATCATGCAAACCTTGGGTGTAATCGTTTCACCCGCGGCGTCCCGTGCAAGATTGGATGTAGTCTAGAGCAAGTCTGAAAGAGCCTTACAAGGAGTGGCAGCCATGTTCTTGCGCACTTTGTTCATACAAAAGCCATTTGCACGACTTGTCTTTGGCGTGGCAGGCTGCCTTGTCGCCGGGGTCGCGAGTCCCGCCAGCGCACAGACGCTGGTCTGCGGGCCGATCCTGGCGAACACCACCTGGGACCTCTCGGGCTCACCGTGGGAACTGACGTGCGACGTCAGCGTGCTGGGCGGAGCGACGCTCACGATCGATCCCGGTGTTGCCGTCGTCTTCCATCCGGGCACCCAACTTGTCGTCCAGGCGGGCAACGTGGTGGCCATCGGCACGCCGTTCTTGCCCATCTCCTTCTCTTCGTTTGACACGACCAATCCCGGCAATGGCGTCCGGGTTGTCCCTGGCTCGACGGTGACTGTTTCCCATGGGTTCTTTCAGAGCCTCAACTACGGAGTGCAGATCTCCTGCTGCGGCACGCCGGCGGGCCCTCCGCTTGTCGCGTCATACTGCTCGTTCTCGCAATGCGGCACGGGCGTGCAGGGGTACGCGGGCGGCTCGCAGGCCGAGTGGGCGCAGATCACCTTCTGCACCTTCAACAGTTGCTACACCGGTGTGGACAGCGCCGACAAGTTCATCTCCTCCTGCCTCTTCACGAACAACGTGATCGGCATCGGCACGATCGAGCGCACGACCGTTGAGGACAGCACTATCCAGGGCAACGTGACGGGCATCCAGACGGCGGGGAACAACTACAACGTCACCGTGGAGAGGTGCCTGATCGACAGCAACACCACCGGCATTGTCAACGCCGCGACCACCCGCCGATGCACGATCACCAATAACAACGTGGGCGTGACGATGAACACGCAGGTGCTCTTCGAGTGCAACAACATCCAGAGCAACGACAACTACAACGTGAGTCTGAACACGGCCACGAGCCTGAGCATCGATGACAACTGGTGGGGAACAACAAACACGACCATGATCGACGCGAGCATCTACGACGGCTTTGATCAGACGGGCATCGGCTTTGCCCTGTACTCGCCGGCGTTGGCCGGCATCTGGGAATCCACCACGACGTGCATGTGTACGACGCCATCCGTCACGACTCAGCCCACCAGCCAGTCCGTCTATGACGGGGACATCGCGACCTTCACCGTTGCAGCATCGTTCGTCGGCGCGCCGACCTATCAGTGGCGGCACAACGGCGTGGCCCTGCCGATCTGGTCGCCCCGATTCGGGTTCTCCAACACGGCCACGCTGACCATCAATCCTGTCGCACGCCCCGGATCGGAGCCGACGTGGACAGATGCCGGGACGTACGACTGCGTCATCACGAACGTGTGCGGAACGGCGATCTCCAACGGCGCGGCCCTGACGGTGACGATCTGCACGGCCGATCACGATCAGAACGGCATCGTGCAGGTCCCCGACATCTTCAGTTTCCTCTCATCGTGGTTCGCGGGCTGCCCTTGAAGTCACGGGCAGCGCCAGCAGCGCGCGTACGATGGCTCGATGGACAGTTCGATCAATGGTGTGAAGTCGCGCTCGGGGGGCGTGGGAGAGACGGCGAATGCGATGGGAGGTGGGTCGGAGCCCCACGCCGACGGTGAGGCGCCCAGGCCGCAGAAGTCCAGCCGCGCACGCTTCGCCGCCTACCTGCGAAAGCGCGCTTCCCAGACCGCGAAGGCCAAGGGCGACGCCAAGGCCGAGAAGCCCCTCAAGAGTTATGAGGGGGCCGAGGGCGACCCCAACGCACCCGAGCGCCTCCGCCGCAACCGTTCCTTCTGGGTCCTCTTCCGCGAGTTCTGGGCCATGCTCCGCGGCCGCCGTCTCGTTGTCGCCGCGTGCGTCGGCACTGTCACGCTCGCCGTCATGGCCGGCTTGATGATGCCCGCCGGCACCAAGATCGTCATCGACTACATCCTGACCGACAACCCGGGCCCGTCCGGCCTGCCCGACTGGGTGCCGACGCGCGACCGCATCGGGCTGCTGTGGTGGTTGGCCGCGGCGATCACCGTGCTGAACTTCGTGTCGATCGGTGCGGGCGTCTGGGGCAGGTACCGCATGACCATTCTCACGCAGCGGATGCGCGTGCTTGTCCGCCGGCGTGTGTTTTCGCACGCCTTCCGCCTGCCGCTGACGCGGGTGTACGCGCTCAAGAGCGGCGGCGCGGCGAGCATGTTGCGCGAGGACGCAACGCAGGCCGGGGAACTGCTCTTCAGTCTGCTCTACAACCCCTGGCGGGCGATCGTGCAGTTGGTCAGCACGCTCGTGATACTCGCGGTGGTCGATTGGCGGCTCCTGCTGGGCGCGCTCGTGCTGATCCCCGCCGCGTGGTGGAGCCAGAAGACGTGGATCAGCCGCATCCGCCCGGTGCATCGCGAGGCCCGCGCCACCCGCCAGAGCATCGATGCCCACGCGACGGAAGCCTTCGCGGGGATGCGTGTCGTGCGCGGCTTCTCGCGCGAGCGCGGCGAGGCCGCGCGCTTCACGATCGGCAACCACCTGCTGTCGCGCCAGGAGATGCTCGCGTGGGTGTGGTCGCGCGCGATGGAAGTGGTCTGGATGGTGCTCATCCCGCTGGGGTCGGTGGGTGTGCTGCTCTACGGCGGGTGGCAGGTGGTCGAGGGGAACCTGACGATCGGCGACGTGATGATGTTCTCGGCCTACCTCATCATGCTCCTGGGCCCGCTCGAGGCGCTCTCGGCCAGCGCGACGAGCATCCAGAGCCAACTCGCGGGCCTTGATCGCGTGCTGGACCTGCTGGAGGAGACACCCGAGTTCGAGGCGCCCGCGACCGCCGCGCAGTCACGCGGCACGCTCATAGCGCGTTCGCATGGGTGGCGGACGCGCGACGAATCCGAGACCGCTGAGGGCCTGGTGCTCGATCCCGCCCGTGTGTCTGCACGCGTCACCCTCAGCGATGTCTGGTTCCGATATCCGGGCTCGAAGGACTGGGTGCTCGAATCGATCAACCTGGACGTCGCGCCCGGCAAGACCGTCGCGCTTGTCGGCCCGAGCGGCGCGGGCAAAACCACGCTGTGCAACCTGGTCGCGAGGTTCTACGACCCCGTCAAGGGGGGCGTGTTGCTCGACGGTGCGGACCTTCGCACCATCAGCGTCCCGTCGTACCGCGCGCTCCTCGGGATCGTGGAGCAGGACGTGTTCCTGTTCGACGGCTCGATCCGAGAGAACATCGCGTACGCACGGCGCGGCGCCAGCGATGCGCAGGTCCGCGCCGCGGCCCAGGCCGCTCACGCCGACGGTTTCATCGAGACACTCGAACGCGGCTACGACACGCTCGTCGGCGAGCGGGGCGTGCGACTCTCGGGCGGGCAGCGCCAGCGGCTCGCGATCGCCCGCGCCCTCCTGGCCGATCCCAAGATCCTGATCCTCGATGAGGCGACCAGCAACCTCGACTCCGAGAGCGAGGCGCTCATCCAGGAATCGTTACGCGGCCTGATGCTCGGACGTACCTGCTTTGTCATCGCGCACCGCCTGAGCACCATCCGCCACGCCGACCTGATCGTCGTGCTGGAGGGCGGACGGATCGTTGAGACCGGCACGCACGAGGAACTCGCCGGACGCGAGGGCCGCTACTGGGAGATGCTCCGACGCCAACTCCACCCTTCCGCGGCGGCCGTACCCGCATCCGAGGCCCGGCGGCTGGTCGAACAGGGGTGAGGGGCCGAACGGACATCGGCACGCTGCGTAGAAGCCCGCCGGTGCTCCCCCCGGGTCACTGGCATTGACAACCGGATTCTGGTACACCATCCAGACTCGTTCTGGAGGTACCTGGCATGGCATCCCTCTCAAAGCAACTTTTCCGCGAGTCCGCCCTGGAGCGGCTCAGTTCCCCCGAGCAACTCGACCAGTTGCTGACGGTCACCAGCCCCAAGGGTTGGGTGTCGCTTATCGCCCTGTGGGCGATCCTGGCGTGCGTCGTCGTCTGGTCGATTTTCGGGAGCATCCCTACCACGGAGGAGGGGGGCGGGATACTGGTCTTCCGCGGCGGCCTGAAGCAGGTCCAGGCGCCCGCCGCGGGCCGGCTGCGGGAGATTAGCGTCCATGTCGGCGACACAGTCGAGAAAGACCAGATTGTCGCGATCATCGACCGCCAGGACCTGCTTGACCAGGTCGAGGATGCCCGGCGCGAACTCTCAAAACTACGCGAGCAGGACGAGCAAGCCGCTGCACTTGATCTCCGCGAGGGGGATCTTCAGGCCAATCTGGCGCGCGTCGAGAACGAGCGGCTGGACCGGGCCGTCCAGTTCAGCCAGGAGAGGATCGTCCGGCTCACAGCGCGCCGCGAGACCATCGCCGGCCTTGTCAAGGACGGCAACATGACCCCCATCGACATCGAGAGGATCGAGGAGGAGATCGAGCAGTGCCGGGCCGATACCCGCCAGGCGCTCCTCCAGAAGGAGCAGGTCGCCGCGAAGAACAGCGTCGCGAGTTTCGAGCGAGAGCGTTCGCGGACCGAGCGGCAAATGAAGATCGACGGGCTCGATTCGGGCGTCGGGATGCTCTGGGCGCGGTTTGAGCGCGAGGCCAAGGTGCGGGCCGCGTTTGCAGGGCGAGTGGTCGAGGTGCGTGCTGCGGAGCAGACCGCGCTGGCGACGGGCGACCCCGTGCTGCTCATCGAGCCATCTGACACCAGCCGTGGCGCGCTCGAAGCGGTCGTGTATGTCTCCGCGGCGACCGGCAAGCGGATCGAAGTCGGCTTTCCCGTGGACCTCTCCCCCAGCACGGTCAAGCAGGAGGAGTACGGATCACTGGTCGGCAAGGTGCGGTCTGTCGCGGATGTCCCCACCAGCAGGCAGGCGATGCTGGCGGTGCTGAGCGATGCGGACCTTGTGGAGCGCTTCACGCTGGAGATCGGGCTTCCGCTCCAGGTGATCGTGGACCTCGAGCCCGACACGACCACAGTGTCGGGCTACAAGTGGACCTCGTCGAGCGGACCGGACATTCGCATCTCGCCCGGCACGCTCTGCCGCGCGTCGGTGACGGTCAAGACGCAAGCGCCGATCCGGATGGTGATCCCGCTCGTGAAAAGGGGGATCGGTGGCACGGAGTGAAGATGAACTGAGGCTCGAGGGGGAGGCAGAGGACGAGGCTGAAGAAGCCCTGCCCGATGACGCGGCGCGCTCCGAAGACGAGAACGGTGAGTTGGAAGCGGAGGACGAGGCGGCCGACGCCGAGTCCGAACCGCATGAGAACGACGAAGCGCAAGACGATGAGGAATCGGACGAGGTAGTCGAAGAAAAAGGGGAAGAAGCGGCCGCGGAAGACGAGGGGGAAGAAGCAAGCGATGAAGGGACGGATGGCGACGAGGCCCAAGGCGATGCGGGGGAGGTCGAGCCCGGCTCCGGAAAGTGGTACCGGCGCGTGCATGTCCCGACGATCCTCCAGATGGAAGCGGTGGAGTGCGGTGCCGCCTCGCTGGCGATGGTCATGGCCTACTTCAAGCGGTGGGTGCCGCTGGAGCAGTTGCGGGTGGACTGCGGCGTTTCTCGCGACGGCTCGAACGCTGCGAACGTGATGGCCGCGGCCGAGCTGTACGGGCTGGTGGGCAGCGGCTACAAGATGGAGATCGAGGGGTTCGCGGACACGAAGTTCCCTTGCATCGTGTTCTGGAACTTCAACCACTTCCTGGTGCTGGAAGGGTTCTCGCGCGACCGCACGAAGGTGTATCTGAACGACCCAGCCTCGGGCCGCCGCACCATCGCGATGGAAGAGTTCGACAAGAGTTTCTCGGGGATTGTTCTGACGTTCGAGCCCGGACCGGAGTTTGAGCGGGGCGGCAGCCCGCCGAGCGTCTACGCCGGTCTGGCGACGCGCGTAAAGGGCATGAAGATCGCGGTGACATTCGTCATCCTTGCCGGTCTCGGGCTGGTCATCCCCGGGCTGGCGATCCCGACTTTCACCAAAGTATTCATCGATGATGTGCTCATCGACGGGTCCAAGGCTTGGCTGGGCCCGCTGCTGGCGGGGATGGCCCTGACGGGCGTGATGCGTGCCGGTCTGACCGCGCTGCAGAGCCATTATCTGATGCGGGCGCAGACCAAACTGGCGATCGCCACCACGGGCCGCTTCCTCTGGCACGTCCTCCGCCTGCCCATCGACTTCTTCATGCACCGCTACGCGGCGGACATTTCCAGCCGCATCGCAAGCAACGACCGCGTGGCCCAGGTGCTCACCGGTGACCTTGCCACCAACGTCATCGGCGTGGTCACGGCTGTGTTCTACGTCGTGCTGATGTGGCAGTACGACATCCTTCTGACGGTCGTGGGGATCGTCGCCGCGCTCGTCAACCTGGTTCTGCTGAGGTTCATCTCGCGCTCCCGCGCCGATGAAAGCCAGAAGATGCTCCAGGAGAACGGCAAGTTGATGTCCACGGCGATGACCGGGGTGCAGGGGATCGAGACCATCAAGGCGACCGCGCGGGAGACGGATTTCTTCGCGCGATGGTCCGGGTTCCAGGCCAAGAGCGCGATGGCCGAGCAGCGCATGGCGGTGAGTTCGACGGTGCTGAGCGTTGTGCCCAGCACGCTCTCGGCCCTCGCCTCCGCAACGGTGCTGGGCATCGGCGGGTGGCGAGTGATGAACGGGGACATGTCGATCGGCATGCTCGTCGCGTTCCAGTCGCTCTTGATGAGTTTCTCCGGGCCGATCGACGACTTCGTGCGGCTCGGCGACGTGATCCAGCGGCTCAGCGGCGACATGAAGCGGCTCGACGATGTGACCAACTACAAGATCGACCATGTATTCGACAACGAGGAGACCCACGCGCCCGCGCACGCAGCGGGCGCAGATGGAGCCCAAGCGAGCGCCGGCGCTGCGCCGCCCAAGCATGTCCGACGCCTGGCCGGATTCGTGGCCCTCGAGAACATCTGCTTCGGGTACAACCGGCTCGACGAGCCGCTCATCAAGGACTTCTCGCTGTCGCTGACCCCGGGCGACCGGGTGGCAATCGTCGGCGGCTCGGGCTCGGGCAAGAGCACGATCGCCAAACTGCTCGCCGGCGTGTACCGGCCATGGTCGGGGCGGGTCCTCTTTGACCACATGCCGCGCGAGGAGATCACGCGCTCCCGCCTGGCCAACTCGTTCGCGATGGTGGATCAGGACATCTTCTTCTTCGAGGGGTCGATCCGCGAGAATATCTCGTTGTGGGACTCGACGCTGCCGGATGAGGCGATCCAGCGGGCGTGCAAGGACGCCTGCATCCACGACGACGTCTCGTCGCGCCGCGGCGGGTACGCAAGCGAGGTCGAGGAGGACGGCAAGAACTTCTCGGGCGGGCAGCGCCAACGCATGGAACTGGCCCGCGCCCTGGTGAACGACCCCACCATCCTCGTCCTCGATGAGGCGACGAGCGCGCTCGACGCGGCGACAGAGAAGATCGTCGACGATCACATCCGCCGGCGCGGCTGCACCTGCGTCATCGTCGCACACCGCCTCAGCACTATCCGTGATGCCAACGAGATCATCGTGCTGGAGCGCGGAGTCGTAGTCCAGCGAGGGACGCACGACGAGATGCTTAAGGTCGAGGATTCGCCGTACGCGAAGTTGATCCACTCGGAGTGAACGGGGTTGTGCCGCGCGGTTCGCCGCGATGGATTCAGTTATGGCCGATGCAGTCTTTGAACTCTTTGCCCTCCACGGCCTGCCGCTGGCAACCAGCGCCAATGAGCCGCTGCCCCTCATCGATCCGGGCGCCGTGTGGCTGGTGACGCAGGGTCATGTGGACGTCGTCGCGATGACCATCACCCGCGAGGACGCTTCGAGTGAACTCCAGCGGACGCACATGCTCCGCATCGGCAAGGGCCAACTGATCTTCGGACTCCACCCGCCGACCGCGGGGCAGAACGTGCTCCTTCTTGGCTTCGGATCAGCCGACGGGCAGGTGGTCCGGCTTCCCGTCGCCAAGTTGTCTGACCTGGCCCAGGATGGCGAGCACCGGGCGGAGGTGGTCGGACTTGTGGACCGGTGGGTGTCGGCGGTGTGCGCACTCTGCGCCCACGAACTTCCGCCCAGCGGAGCGCAGAACCTCCGAACCGGTATACCGCTCACGCTTGGGTCCGGCCAGTGTGCCCAGCCCCAGGCCGGCGTGCTGTGGCTTCGGTTCACCTCCGGGTCTGCACGCTTCATGGGTCACGACGGGCCGTGCGAGGTCGGAAACTGCCGTGGCGACATGCTCATGCCGCTCTCCAAGGACGCGTGGCTCCTCGCGGATGACGCGGGCTGCGAGATCGCGCCGAATGCGGCGGCGGGCGGGCAGGTGGAGTGCGATGAGGCCTTCTGGAAGGGTCTCGACTGCTTCAACGGCGCGATCGAGACGCTGATCGATATCCAGCGCATGCGTGCCCACGAGCGCGACCGCCAGCGATTGCGCCGCAAGGGCGAGCAGTCGCGTGAAACGGTCGCGGGCGCGGTCTCGGAACTGGGTGCGGTGCTGGATCGTCGCAACGCCCCGCGCGCCCGGGTCGCCGGCGATAGTGCGCTCCTCGCCGCGTGCCAACTCATCGGCGACCGGCAGGGCATCCAGTTCCTCAACCCCGGGGCCTCGGGCCAGCGGGGCGATACCAACCCGCTTGAGCGGATCGCCCGTGCCAGCAGGTGCATGCTGCGCGAGGTGCGGCTCTCGGGCGCGTGGTGGAAAGAGGACAACGGCCCAATCCTCGCATTCATGGACGGTGGCGAGGCACCGATCGTGCTGATGCCCGACTCGGCGCGCTCATACATGGTTCACAACGTAGCGGACGGCACGGTCGCAAGGCTCACCCAGCCGCTCATCAAGAGAATCGATTCGTCCGCGTTCGTGTTCTATCGCGCCCTGCCCGAGAAAAAACTCGGCGGCTTGGACCTCTTCCAGTTCGCGCTCCGCGGCATCGGCAGGGACATCTGGACCGTCATCATCATGGGCACTATCGGCGGCCTGCTCACCCTCGCGCTGCCGCTGGCGACAGGTCTGCTGATCGACACCGTCATCCCCGGCGCGGACAGGTCCCAACTCGTGCAACTCGCCGCGGGCCTGATCGTTGCCGCGATGGCCGGTGCCGCGTTCCAGATCACCCGCAACGTCGCGCTCACGCGCGTGCAGCACCGCGCCGGCGGCGGCCTGCAGGCGGGCCTGTGGCACCGCCTGATGAACCTCCCCGTCAAGTTCTTCTCAGGCCACTCCTCCGGCGACCTTGCCACCCGGGCCATGGGCATCGACACCATCATGGCGGAGATGTCCACCTCGGTCATCACCACCATCGTGTCGAGCCTGTTCAGCGTGTTCTCGCTCGGCTTGCTGTTCTACTACAGCCCGGCCGCGGCGGGCGTCGCCCTCCTGATGATCCTGGTCTTCGTCGTCGTCATCATCATCTGCGGCGCGGCCCAGTTCCGCTTTCAGGCCAAACTCGAAGCGGGCCACGGCAAAATGGCCAGCCTCCTGTTCCAGTTGATGAACGGGATCAGCAAGATCCGCGTGGCCGCGGCTGAGGACCGGGCCTTTGCGCGCTGGGCATCGGCGTTCAGCAGCCTCACCCGCCTGAACCTGCGGTCCCGGATCGTGTCCAACAACCTGCAGGTGTTCGCATCGGTCTTCCCGATCGCCACCTACATGGTGATATTCTTCCTCATCGGGCGGCAGGACGCATCGAGCGCCGGATTCTCAACCGGCTCGTTCCTGGCGTTCCTCGCGGCGTACACGGCCCTGCTCTACGCCATGATCGACCTGGGCGCGACGGTGGTCGGGCTTCTCAACATCGTCCCCATCTACCAGCGCCTGCTGCCGATCCTCAAGGCCACTCCGGAGGTCAGCGCCGGCAAGACCCCCGTAGGGCGGCTGCGCGGGTCAATCGAGGTCAACAACGTCACCTTCCGCTACCAGCCCGATGGCCCCGTCATTCTTGACAAGGTGTCGGTCTCGGCCGAGCCCGGGGAGTTTGTCGCCATCGTGGGCGCTTCCGGCTCGGGCAAGAGCACCCTGCTGCGGCTGCTTCTAGGGTTCGAGTCGCCCGAATCCGGCACGATCGCATTTGATGGATCCGACGCGTCCGGGCTTGATCCGCAGGGTCTCCGCAGGCAGATCGGGGTGGTGCTGCAGTCGGGCGATGTCTTCCCTGGGGACCTCTTCACCAACATCGTGGGCTCATCGGTGGACCTCACCCACACCGACGCCTGGGAGGCGGCCAAGCAGGCCGGCCTGGACCGGGACATCGAGCAGATGCCCATGGGG
>CAYMWG010000010.1:14740-27282 GCA_964393765.1 uncultured Phycisphaeraceae bacterium | reverse complement strand
CCCGCACCCTCGCCCCCCACACCGCCGCTCACGGCCTTTCCCAGGTCGTGCGTGAGGCGCACGGAGTCTGGAAGTGTGAACCCTTGCAGGCGAGGACTCTGGCGAGTCTGCGTGAGTTCGCCGACCTCATCGGCGTCATGGCCCCACATGACGATCTCGGCGTGCCCGGTCGCATCGCGCTCGATCGACTTTGTCTTCCGTGGGCCAGTTGCGCGCGGCGGCGGCGGCGGGGGTGCCAGGATCGCGGCGCACACGAGGCCCATCTGCCCTGTTCCCAAAATGACCACTCGCCGGCGGAGGGTGTGGGCATCGGGCGGTGCAGCGCGGCCGGGCGGGCGGGAAGGAACGGAGGGCATGATCCCATTGTACGGTGATTGGCACGCCGCAAGTGGAACGGAGCGGTCGGGCCGGGGCGGCAAAGCGATGAATGCCGTCTCCTTTCATCACCTCATCACACCCTCACGTCATCACCTCATCATTCCTACTTCCCCGGCTCGGGCTGCTTGTCCATCATGCTGTCGAGCATGGTCCCGATCAGCGCCGTGGTCTCGGCGTTCTGCGCGCCGCCGCCGGTGCCCGTGCTTCCCCCGGTCACCAGCACGCGCGGCGTGATCTGGATGTTCCGCTCCCCAACGATCTTGAGCAGTTCTAACAGCGCGGCGTTGCCACGACCGATTTGCATTGCGATCGACTGGTACGCCTTGGCCTGTGCCTCGGCCCGCACGGAGGTCGCCTGGGCCTCGGCCTGCGCCGCGATCAGCGTCTTCTCCTTGTCCTGCTCGGCGATCTTCACGTCGTAGGAAGCCGTCGCGAGGCGCTTTTCCTCCTCGGCCTCCTGGGTGATGCGGGAGAGTTCCTTCTGCTGCTGCGCGGCGAGTTGCTGCTCCTTGAGCGTCATCTGCTCCTGCTTGGCGATCTCGCGATCACGCTGCGTCTTGAGGAGGTTCCCGAGCGTCTCCTCGTCGCCCACTTCGCCGATATCCACCGCCTCGATGGAGACGCCGTAGGGTGTCATCGCGCCGGCGAGTTTGGTGAGCGCCGTCTCTCCCTGGCGGGAGCGCTGCTGCGTGTAGTCGAGCGCCCGCACGTCCTGCGCGCTATCGCGGAAGATCGCCCGCACTCGGCTGGTCAGAAGGTCCTGCAAGCGGTCGTTGTCCCCGCCCATGAGCGCCACCACCTTGGACGCGTCGACGGGCTTGATGAAGTAGACCACCCGCACATCCACCGGGAAGGTGAAGCCGTCAAGGCTCTTGACCGTGATTGCGCCGAGCGGCCCCTCCCCGCCGGTCTTCCGCTCGGTCGCGGTGTAGTGCGCGACGCGCGTCTCGGTGCTCACGACATAGGCCTTGATCGCCTCGGGGTTGATCGGGTACTTGCCGGGGGGGAGCGCACCGCGGATCACGCCGCGCTCCCCCGGCGCCGCGAGCATCAGCGGGCCGGTCTCGGCGGGGCCCTCGATCGTCACCGAGGGCGGCTGGCCGAAGTTGGACTTGAGCACTGCGACTGTTCCCGCTTCCACATCCAGTTGCTTGACCATCAGCACCTTGTAGAGTTCGGTGTTCAGGCGATACTTGCCGGGGGTGAGCACCGACGCCTGTGTGCCCTTCTGCCCGCCGCCGGTGGTCAGAAAGTACCTCGCATCGAGCATCTTCTGGAACGTCTCGGGCTTCCACTCGTCGGCGATGACCTGCCCCTCGGCGAGCGGCCTGCCGTCCTTGACCTCAAGCACGCCGACCATGCCGGTGGGCACCTCGGTCAGCGGCACGCTCTCAACGTCGTACGCGACCGGGAAGTACCCAAGGTGCCAGCCCGGCGCAAGCACATCCGCCTGCACACCGCTCTGCCCGTCCACGGCGATGAACGCGCCCTCCTTCAGTTGCGAGGCACCGATGTTCTTGTACATGATGCCGACCTCGCCGGAACTCACATACCGCACCGAAGCGCCCATGAACGCGAGCGTCAGCACCGCCAGAGCGAGGGCCGCGGCCACGCCCTTGGTCGCGCGTCCCGGCAGCCTGAAACCCGCTACGAGCACGAAGGCAGCCAGAAACATCCCGAGGATGAGAACGATCAAGGAAAGCATGCCAGTCCCCTTTTGGGCCAAAGGCCCTGCGAGCCACGAGGCCGGTCGGGCACACCCGAACCAGGCACAGACTACCGCAATTCCGAAAGTGTGTGCGTCATTTGCAGTCTTGTTGGGAACCGGCCCTCGGGCCATTTCCCGCGTTCGGAACGGCCCATGTGAAGATTCCGTGAGGATCCGCGGGGCTATCGCGGGGCATCGACGTTGGATGTCAGGAAGGCATCCACCTGCGCCCAGTATTGCGGCAGCGCCGCCAGCACCGAGTTGTGCGAGCCGCTCAGGTCCACCAGGCGTGCGCCCGGAGTGAGCGCGGCCAGTCTCGCGCCGTGCGAATACGGCACGATCTCATCGTGCGTCGAGTGCAGGATCAGCACGGGCCTGCCCAGTGTGGGCAACACCTTGTCCGTACGGAAGGGATGCCTGACAAAGAAGCCGGGGACCAGGTACCGCGCGGCCATCGCGTTGACGCTCAGGAACGGCGACTCGAGCACGAACGCCGCGGGCGGTCGGCGCACAGCGAGTTGAGCGGCGACCGCGCTGCCCAGCGACCTCCCGTGGTAAACCAGTTTGGTGCTGTCGATCTCCGGTCGCGCGACCAGCAAGGCGTGGAACGCGAGCATGTCCGCGGTCAGCGCATCCTGCGAGGGCACTCCGCCGCTGCGTCCATAGCCACGATACTCGGGCACCAGCACGGCGTACCCGCGTTCGCGATACCAGTCGGCGTAGTCGCCGATGTGATCGATCAGTTCGCCGTTGCCGTGGAAGATGATCGCGCACGGCGGGGGCTTGGGAACCCCAGCACGCGCGGGGTAGTACCACGCCTCCACCTTCGAGCCGTCCGGCGCGTCGATCCACCAACGCTCGACCGAGCGCGGGATGCCCGCATCGGGGATGGGTGCGCCCGCGAGTTCGCGCGGGAAGATCATGCTGGTCTGAAGAAGGGAAAGCACAAGGCACCAGAGGAGATAGGAGGCGAGCGCGATGCGGGCGACGCTCCAGAGCAGACGGTGCCGGGAGCGAGCGGGGATGGTTGGAGTCACGGTGCCCACATCCGGTCACTGAGTGAAGAGAGCAAGAAAGGGGGGCCGATGGAGTTGCCTTCGGCGCTACCCGTCGCCTGCGCTCCGGGCTCTGACTTCGCTCCTTATCCCACCGTCGCGGCCTGCCGGCCCAGCGCAAGGCTGCCAGCGCGCTTTGTCACGGGCGCTTCGATCGCGCCCTGCTCGATGAGCCGGGCCTCCTCCTCGCTGAACGCCTCGCCGAACCTGAACAGCCGGAACGAGTTGCCGATCACCACCACATCGCCGACAACGTGGTAGAACGCCGCGGCCACCAGCGCGCCCGAGCCGAATGCGATCGAAAGTTGCCCCGTCGCCGCCAGCACCAGACCGACGAGGGCCACGAGGATCGACGCGGCGATGTTCTGCGCGATGATCGCGCGCGTCCGGCGCGCCAACTCGATCAGGAATGGGATGCGCGAGAGGTCGTCGGTCATCAGCGCCACGCCCGCCGAGTTGGCCGCGATGTCCGACCCGCCCAGGCCCATGGCCACGCCCACATCCGCCGCGGCCAGCGAGGGCCCGTCGTTGATGCCGTCGCCGACCATCATCACCCGCCGCCCGTCCTTGACAAGGCCGCGAATCAGGTCGTGCTTCTCCTCGGGCAGGCACTCGGCCTCGATGTTGTCAACGCCGACGATCCGACCCACGCGCTCGGCGACGCTGATGCGGTCGCCGGTAAGGATGTCCACCCGCCGCACGCCCAGTTCTCGCAAGCGCGAGACGACGTTCTTGGTGTTGGCCCGGACTTTGTCTTCGAGTCCCACCACGCCCAGGTAGCGCCCGTTGCGTACAACATGGACGCCCGTCATGCCCTCAATCCTCGGCTCGACGTCGGTGAGCGCACCTTTGATCTGCGGGAACAGTTCGATGAGCCACGAGGGCCGGCCGACGCACACCTCACCGCCGGCGGTGCGGGCGCGGATGCCCCGGCCGTGGATTTCCTCGAACTCGGTCGAGCCGTCGGGCGTGATGCGGGCGGCGTGTGCGGTCTGCAAGATCGAACGAGCCAGCGGGTGGTTGGAGTGCTGCTCGCCGTCCGCCGCTGCCTGGAGAAGGTCCGCGCCCTCGACACCCTCGGCGGGAACGAGTTTCGAGACTGAGAAACGACCGGTGGTCAGGGTGCCGGTCTTGTCGAGCACCACGGTATCAATCGCCGCGGCCTCTTCCAGATAGTTCGTTCGCTTGATGAGGATGCCCAGGCGCGCGGCGGCGGCGAACGCCGCGACAAGCGCGAGCGGGCTGGAAAGGAGGAGCGCCGACGGGCACGCGACCACCAGCACGGTGATGGCACGCTCCAAGTCCTTGGTCATGTACCACACGATGAACGCGAGGCCCAGCGTGACCGGCACAAAGAACGATGCGACCTGCTCGATCATCAGTTGGCGCGGCGTGCGGCTGGCCTCCGCCTCGCGGATAAGTTGCGTGACCTTGCCGATCGTCGAGTCCTCGCCGATCTGGGTGGCGCGGAGTTCGATGACGCTGGAGATGTTCGTGGTGCCCGCGTAGACGGGCTCGCCGGGGGCGACCTCGTGCGGGATCGCCTCACCCGTGAGCGACGCCTGGTTGATCGCCGAGCGGCCGATGACCACCGTGCCGTCGACCGGCAGGTTCTCGCCGGGGCGCACGCGTATCACGTCGCCGACCTTCACCTCCGTCAGCGAAACCTCCTGTTCGGCACCGTCGCGGATTACGCGGGCGGTGTCCGGAGTGAGGCCGACAAGGTCCTCGATGGCTTTTTGAGCGCCCCATGCACGCTGGCGGACAAACTGGTCGGCGACGAGCAGGATGAGCGCCAAGAAGCCCGCCGCGACATACGCCCCGGTCGCCAGCGACCCGAGGATCGCCAGCGCGCACAGCGACGATGTTGAGGCCCGGCCCCGCCGGAGTTCCCCGATCGCGGAGATGAACAGAGGCATACCCAGCATGATCGCACCGACGATGGCCGGGAGTTCGGCAACCTGCACCGAGATCGCGGTCGAGAACAGCCAGCGCGCCAGCACCGTGC
This sequence comes from uncultured Phycisphaeraceae bacterium, assembly GCA_964393765.1. GTDB lineage: Bacteria > Planctomycetota > Phycisphaerae > Phycisphaerales > UBA1924 > JAHBXL01. The sequence goes on along the minus strand of CAYMWG010000010.1, from coordinate 22,133 downwards.
AGAGCACCAGCACCCCGCCGACGAGGTACAGGAGCATGTACCGCTCGAGTTTGACGTTGTGGTGGGAGCAGCAGGCCATGCCCGCCGCGTCTCCCCCCCCACCACCATGACCGTGATCGTGCGAGCGCGTGTGCGACTTTGTGGGGAGGTCCGATGCGGCACCATGGGCGTGGTTGTGCGCGACGCTCATTGCGATCTCCGAGTTCGTTTGACCGATTCGCCGAAGGCCGGAAGGGCCGTCCGGGCGGGCGAGAGTCCAAAGGGAGCAAAGCCAAGGGGGCGATCTTAGCCCCCGGGTCTTCCCCAACCCCTATCCAGAGCATCGGCGCACTGCCGCTTCGATGGTGAATACGAGCCCCGGAAGGAGGCGGTTCGGGGATTTCGATTCGCCCTACCCCCAACCTACGCGTCGCACCCGGCAAACCACGCGCCCAGGAATGCGAAGATATCCGGCACGTTGGTCGTGCCGTCCAAGTCGATGTCCGCAGCGGGCTCTGTGGCGAACCACGCCGCGAGGAATGCGAAGATGTCCGGCACGCCCGGCAAGCCGTCTCCGTCAAAGTCCGCGAGGCAGCATGCGGAATCCCGGACCGTCAACTGCACCCCCCACCGGATGAGCGTGCCCTTGTCGCCCGTGCGTTCATCGTTAACCGTCAGCATCCAGGGTCCGCCCGGGGCTTCCGGGAGGAGGTCAGACAAGGAGGCGGATGCAGGGCCGGAACCATTCCAGGCACCAGTGGGCCGGTATGCACCCGGAGGAGCTGCTGAGGTCGCTCCCGCTACCGCCGCGGCCGACCACAGGTCGGATGCGGCTGCATCGGAGAAGACATACCTTCCCTCAAAGTTGGAGGAGTCGCCATCGCCGGCTCCCTCGCGTCCCGGCCGCACAAAGAGCGGAACGGTGGTGACGCCGTTGGAAATGGAAACGGAGACATCTCCGATGAATGGGTGTGTGAGTTCCACCCACACGACGACGCCGGCGGTCTGCCCGACGATGCCCGGATCGCTCATGGCGCGGGACAAACCCGAGGGCATGTTGTCGGGGATCAGCGCCGGAGCGTTGTCGATCAGGGAAAGCCGCAGGCCGCACGGGCGCTCGCAGGCATCGATCCCGCCGCTGTCATCCGCATCCAGTGATGGGCTGAGGGCGAGATCAATCTCGTCCGGGACCGTGTTGTTGTCGCAGTCGATTGCGGTCAGAGCGTGAAACACCGCACCGACGAGGTTCGGGCGCGGCCCGATGCTCTGGCTCGCCGGGGCGGCAGTGCTGCCCTGCTGGGGAATCCCGGTCGCGCGGAGTGCCGCGCGCAGTTCAAGCGGGGTCAGCGGAACGCCCCGCAGCGAAAGGTGCAGGGACTGCAACTGTGCGGCCGCGCCGGCGACGATCGCCGTCGCGCTCGAAGTGCCCGAGAAGGAGGATGTGTACAGCACGTTCGCCCCTTCGGCGTTGTACAACTGGCCATACCCGAGGGTGGTGACAATCGCAGCCCAGGACTGCGCATCCACCGCGCCGCCGTAGTTCGACGACAGCGACCTCGTCCGGTCATCGGCGAGATAAGGAGGCGGCAGACCGCCGCCGACGATGACCGCCCCGGAGTCGTTGGTGGGAAGGAACGGCCAATGTCCGCCGTTGCCGGTTGAGTACACAGCGTCATCGAGGTTCTGGCTGCCGTTGCCCGCCGCTTCGATGACTGTCACGCCGTTGCCCGTTGCCGTCACCACCGCGTTGTACCACGCCAGAACCCAGTCGCACGGGACCAGGCCGAGTTGCGAAGAGCCTCCCGGCCAGTTCGGTCCCTGCACCTGCTGCTCCAGCGCGAGGACATCGCCGGGCGCGAGGGTGGTGAGCGCCGTTGTGATGGCGCTGCCGATGTTCCAGATGTTGTTGACGACCGCCGGCACCACATGGCCGGTCGCGCTTGCACACATCCCGGTGGTCCCCGCCCCGTCCGCACGCGCCAGCATGACGCCGAGCACCGCCGTGCCGTGGTTGGTGTTGTTGAAGGGGTCGTTCCCCGCCGGGCCAAGGCGAATCACCGTGGGCAGGTCGACGTGGTTGAGGTTCCACGAATACTCGATGTCGCAGATGCGCACGTTCTCGCCGCGACCGCCGGGCCACTGCCAGAGCGCGCTGGATCCGTGACCCTGCGCGGCGTCAAGCAGATAGCCCTGGCCCGCGGTGAAGTCCGGGGCGGTCGGTGCGGCGACCGGGCGCGGCACCAAGCCGACATGCTGCACTTCGTCGTGTTTCGCGAGGGCAGTCCGGGCATCGTCTCGGGCGGTCGCGTCCGGCAGCGTCAGGAAAAACTCGGTGTTGTGGTCGGGCGTCGGGCGACCGAGGTTCTTCGTCGCCGTCGCACGCAACTCATCGAGCCGGGCCTCGGGCACATCGTGAACGCGCGACCACGCCCCCCCCACTTCACCCATTGCGGCACGATCTGTCAGTGACCTGCCGTCGGCGGCCAGTCGCACCGGGAGATCGTCGCGGAACTTGACGTACAGGATTCGCGGCTCGAAGGCAGCCGACTGGGCCACCGCTGCCCGCGCGAGTGGTTCGGCCGCTTGCGCACCAACGGGCGGGGTGGCGACAAGGCTTGCGATGAGAAAAATGATGCCAAGCCTGAAATCGGAAGCGACGGAGCGACGCAGCGACGCAGGGGGAAAGGATTTCGGATTGCGGATCGCGGATTTCAACTCATCACCCTCTTCACCACCTCACCACCTCACCACCCACTACCCACTACCCACTACCTACCGCTTCCCGCTTCCGAAGAACGCCCTCTCTGACGGTCGGGCTGCTTGTTCCCCAGTCACCGCATTCTCCCCTCACCCTATACTGTGCCCCCCGTCGGCCCGGATGCAAGCGATGCCGGATCGCCGGGCCATACCCCCTACCAGAGACCGCGTACAGGAGATCGTTCCGTGGCCGACACCGCTTCAGGTAACCAGTTCGATGTCATCGTGATTGGTGGCGGCCCTGCGGGGTATGTCGGGGCGATCCGGGCTGCACAACTTGGATACAAGGTCGCCTGCGTGGAGCGGGCCAAACTCGGCGGGGTGTGCCTGAACTGGGGCTGCATCCCTTCCAAGAGCCTTCTGGCCAACGCCGAACTGGTCGAGAAGATCAAAAGAAAGGAAGACCAGGCATTTTGGGGGATCAAGATCGGCGGGGACGGGGCCGTGGGGCTGGACTGGGACCGCATCATCGGTCGCTCACGCGAGGTCGCGGGCAAACTCAACAAGGGCATCGAGTTCCTGTTCAAGAAGAACAAGATCACCCACTTCGTCGGCAACGCGAAGATCGTGAAGGCGGAGGGCGGGGGAGGAAAAGCCAAGGTGAGCGTCGAGGTGCAGGAGTGCGAGGTCAAGGAGGAACTGACGAGCGCGCCCGCCAAGCCCGGCAAAACCACCCAGACCATCACCGCCGAGCACTGCATCGTCGCGACCGGCTCGGTGGCACGCGACCTGCCGTTCGCCCGGTTTGATGGCGACCGCGTCTGGGGCGCGCGCGAGGCGATGTTCAACAAGCAGCAGCCCAAGAAGTTAATCGTCGTTGGAGCGGGCGCGATCGGCCTCGAGTTTGCGTACTTCTATCACTCTCTGGGCACGGAAGTCACCGTTGTCGAGATGCTCGACCGCGTCCTGCCGGTCGAGGACCACGAGGTCTCCAAGGCTCTTGAAAAGATCTACACCAAGCACGGCATGAAGATCATGCTCTCCACGACCACCACCGCAGTCGAGAAGTCGGCGACGGGCGTGAAGGTCACTGTCGCGCCGTTCGTAAATGGCAAAGCCGACGAGTCCAAGAAGCAGAACCTCGAAGCCGACCGCGTGCTCCTGGCCATCGGCGTCGTCGGACGCACCGACGGCCTGTGCGATGAAAAACTCGGCCTGAAAGTCGATCGCGGCCACATCGTCACAGACTACAAGCCCGGCATCACCAAGGACGAGCCGATCGACTACAAGGCCAGCCTCCCCGGCGTGTACGCCGTGGGCGACGTCATCGGCCCGCCGTGGCTTGCGCACGTCGCCAGCGAGGAGGCCGTGCTGTGCGTCGAGCGCATCGCCTGGCGCGACAAGAAGATCAATCACGAGCCCATCGCCATCAACTACACCGTCATCCCCGGCTGCACCTACTGCATCCCGCAGGTCGCCAGCGTCGGCTTCACCGAGCAGAAACTCATCGCCGATGGCCTGGCCAAGGGCAAGGACTACGACGTAGGCAAGTACGCCTTCACCGCCCACGGCAAGGCGATCGCCGCGGCCCACACCGATGGCTTTGTGAAGATCATCCGCGGGCTGCCGCGCGGCGAGATTCTTGGGGCGCACATCATCGGCGACCAGGCGACGGAGTTGATCGCCGAGATGACGCTGGCGCGAAGGCTGGAAGCGACGACCGAGGAACTGATCTGCACCATCCACGCCCACCCGACAATGCACGAGGCGATGCATGAGGCTGCTCTGGCGTCCGAGGGTCGCGTCATTCACGGATAAACCCACGGAACTTGCCTTGACCTTCCACCGATTCGGCTCATATTTGGTTCGCATACGGTCCCTCGCGGGTCCGGCCAACAGCGTAGTTTTCTAAGCGCGCGGAGCCGGTGAGGAAAAAAACCTCCCGCATCCTCGCTGAAAGGCACCATGTTCCCACGCCTTCCGTCGTCGGTCTGGTTCTGGAGCGCGATTTTCAGCGTCCTGTCGGGAACGGGCACTGCGGCTTTCGGCCAAATCCAGTGGCGATCACCTGATGCGCCGCCGTTTGTCCCGGAGAAGGATGTTGCGGGCGCTCTCGGGAGATTGGCCGGAGAGGGCGTCCTGCACGTTGCAGTCCAACTGTCGAAGCGCCCAAGCGACGGGGATCGTGCGGCCTTAGCGGTCTCGGGCGTTCGTTTGGGGGCGCCGTTAGGTGATCGCTGCTTCTTCGCATCGATCGACGCTCGCATCCTCGATGGACGCGGGCGATCGGTCGGCACGCTTATTTCGGGCGTGCAGGCGATCGACCCCCGCTGGAAACTCCATCCAGCGTTCAGTGATGCCGACCAGAGCGCGTGGACGACCGTTGGATCCGCTCCGTCCGCCGGCGGCAAGGGCGAGCCCGTAGTCGCGCTGTATGTCCTGCTTCATGGAGATGTTCCCAATGACGCTCTGGCGAGCGCGACGGTGCAAAGGCACGGGGGGCTGGTGCGTGCCACCATCGGCACCATTAACGGCCTGGTGATTGAGATGCCCCGCGTTAGAGCCATCGCCCTCGCCGGCGAGGACTCGGTGCAGTGGATCGAGCCGGCTCTGCCCATGCTCTCCCCGACCAACGTGGAGAATCGCGCGTTGACGCACGCCAATCAGGCACAGGCCGCGCCCTACAACCTCAACGGAGCAGGGGTCACGGCGTTTGTATTCGACGGCGGGTCGGTCCGCACCACCCACCAGGACCTTGCGGGGCGCGCCATCGTGATCGATGGTTCCGGGCAGATCGATCACGCGACGCACGTCGCGGGCACGATCGCCGGCAGCGGAGCGGCGAGCGGAGGGAACAACCGCGGCATGGCTCCGGGAGCGTCGATCTTGTCCGCAGCGGTTTCAACCGCCGGCACGGGCTGGCTGTACACCAACCCGAGCGATATCGAGGCCGACTATACAAGCGCTTTCAGCCAGGGCGCGGATATCGCCAACAACTCGATCGGCACCAATGTCAACAACAACGGCTTTCCGTGCAGTTGGCACGGGGACTACGGGGTGACCGACAGCGTTATCGACGCCATTGTCCGCGGCAGCCAAGGCGTGTCGGGAGGCGTGCCCTACCGAATCGTCTGGGCGGCGGGCAACGAGCGCGGCGGTCGGTGCGACACCGGCGGCTTCCGTACGATCGGGCCGCCGGCGGGCGCGAAGAACCATCTTTCGATCGGAGCGGTGAACGCCAACGATGATTCGATGACCGGCTTCAGCGGCTGGGGACCCACCGACGATGGTCGCCTCAAGCCCGATTTTTGCGCGCCGGGATGTCAGAGCAGCGGCGACTTTGGTGTGACCAGTTGCAGCAGCGCGAGCAACAACGCCTACTCCGTCAACTGCGGCACCTCGATGGCCGCACCGACCGCGACGGGCATCTCGTCGCTCCTCTTGGAGGATTGGGCAAGGCTGCGGCCCGGCTCGCCCTGGCCGCGGAACTCGACGCTCAAGGTGCTGCTGGCACAGAGCGCAACGGACCTTGGCAATGTCGGTCCCGACTACAAGTTCGGGTACGGGTCGATCCGGGCGGACGCCGCGGTTGATCTGCTTCGCGCGGGCACGCCTGCCGAGGGCCAACTCGGCCAGGACTTCGTGGACTTCTACACCGTCACCGTCGCACCCGGCTCGCCGGCGCTGGTTCTTACTGCCGCGTGGGACGACGCTCCGGGCACGGCGAACGTGATCCCCTCGCTCATCAACGACCTCGACGTGCGGGTGTACAGCCCGACGGGCGCTCGCGCCTTCCCGTGGACACTCGCGCCGGCATCGCCCAACACACTCGCGACCCGCACGGTTGAGGACCATCTGAACAACATCGAGCAGGTCCGCGTCGACGCCCCGGCAGCGGGCGTCTGGACCGTTGAAATCCATGGGACCAACATCCCGCAAGGCCCGCAGCCCTACTCGATTGTCGCCTCCAACACCACATTCGCGTTCTCCGGATCGGTCAGTCTTTCCGCAGAGGTCGTCACGCTCGCGCCCGACTTCATCGACCCCGGCACGCCCACACCGACGGCGATCCAGGTCAGCATCCAGAACGACACGCTCGTCGCCGGATCGCCCGCGCTGCATTACCGCGTTGACGGCGGCGTGTACACCGCGATCACCATGACTCACGCCGGCGGCGGCCTGTACGAGGCCGATCTTCCCGGCTTTGCGTGCGGAGATGCGCCCGAGTACTACTTCACCGTCAATGCCGTGCTGCTCGGCCAGGTCATCCTCCCCGACACGGGCACGACCGATCCGTACACAGCACAGGTCGGCGTGCCGATCATCACGTCCTTCGACATGGAGGCCCCGGCGGGCTGGGTCGGCGGCGTGACCGGCGACACCGCCCACCTTGGTCAATGGGAGCGCGGCATCCCGCAGGCCACTGTCGCGCAGCCGGGAGCGGACCACACCGACCCACCCGGCCAGAACTGCTGGGTCACCGGGCGGCTGGCGGGCGCGGACCAAAACTCCTTTGACGTCGATGGCGGGCGCACCACGCTCCTCTCGCCGGTCATCGACCTCTCGGGGGCGGATGCGTCCATGCGGCTCGGATACTGGCGCTGGTACTCGAACTCGGCGGGCAGCGCACCCAACCTCGACACCTTCACGGTTGATATCTCCGCCAATGCGGGGGCAACGTGGACAAACGTCGAAGTCGTTGGGCCCGCGGGTCCGG
>CAYMWG010000010.1:0-14640 GCA_964393765.1 uncultured Phycisphaeraceae bacterium | reverse complement strand
TCGGCGTGGTTTGCGCAGGATGCGGCGGCGGACTTCGACGGCATGGGCGGCATCGGCGTACCCGACATCTTCGCGTTTCTTTCCGTCTGGTTCGCGGGTTGCTGACCTGACAACTCAGTGGCGGCGACGGCTGACTCGCCGCGAGTTGACCCCGTTGCACCAGATTCTTGGCGGTTGTGAATCACAGCCGCATGTGGCTGTCACAGCCGATACCCCACGTCGTGCGGTCATTCGCGCCTGATGGCAGGTTTGGGGATGCGGCACGCCCATTGCATGAGGACTCCCTCCAATGTGCGAGGAGGCCCTATGAGCATGCTTTTGAAGATCAGCCGACTATCAGTTGCCGCCGCGGCGTTCCTCTTTGTGGGTCTTTTCGCGCCCATCGCGTCTGGGAAGGCGAACTACGCCGAGTCGTTTGAAGGCGAAGTCCCCGACATCTTCGCGTTTCTGAACGCGTGGTTTGCGGGCTGCCCCGAGTGACGATAAGGCAACTGCGGAAACCCCACGGGGCCGGATCGCACGCGCGTTCCGGCCCTTTCTTGGCCAGCACCCGATGTCGCTACTGCCAAACCCTGCTCAACAGGCGATGGAGAGACCGTTCCGAGGCATCATCCGCCGCGATCCGCTGTTTCCATGCGCTCAGTCCCTCCTCGAGCATCGGGCCATCCCCGCGCAGGCGACCAAGGTATGCGAGCAGGAATCCGGAGTCCCGCGCAAGACGATCGCCGGCGCGACCGATCTCAATGCGGAGTTGCTCGGCGATCTTGACGGCGCGTGCATCACCCGGAACAAGCGTGATGTTGAACCTCGCTGCGGCAAGTTCGGGGTGCTCCTTGATGAGCGCGCGGAGATTGTTCGCGGCGGACAAGTACAGGCCCGCGCCCAACTGGGCGTGTACGCGCCCGACACCGCTGATCGGATCGGCGGGCATCGCGGACATCGCGCGGCTGAACCGGTCCTCCGCGTCGAAGAACCGTCCCTCGGCCAGGGCCTGCTGCCCCTCATGCATGTGCGCGGCGTACGACGCCTGATCCGCGCTGGGCGAGGCAGGCCGGAGCGAGTCGATCCGGACGTTGGCATCGCGAAGGATTTCGATCATCCGCTTGGTAACGAAGTCTTCGTCCTGCAATCCTGTCTTTTCCGGCGGGGCGATCAATCCCTCGGGGTCCAGCCCTGGGATGGCCATAGGCGTCTCGGGTCGCGGGGAAGGCCCGGGTGCGGGCTTCAGCGGCTTATCCGCCGCTCCGGGAGTGCGCTGGTCGCGTTCCGACCGATCGTCGCCCGGGCGCAGCGAGTCACGCAGGCGGTCGAGGTCGCGTCGCCAGGGCGCGGCGGGGTCGTCAATTTCAAGCGGGTCCGCACTGGCAGCGCGACTCCCACCCGCGTCACGCTCGGCATAACTCTCCCGGAACGCGTCGAGCACTCGGGTGTACGACTCGCTGCGGACCTTCGGCTGCACCGCCGTAACAGCCAGGTTGTTCGCCTTGGATGGGCTGTCCTCGCGCGCTTGACGCCCCATGCCCGCAAGTTCCAGTGGCGAGGGAAGCCCGGTGGCCGTCGCCTCGAGGCCCGAGAGTCCCATCGGCTTGGCACGGGGCCGCAGCGGCGGGGTTCCGTCTCCGGGCCGCGACGGCGTGGCCGAAGGGTCGCGGGGAGCCGAATCCGTTTGCTCGAGCGGGTACCACGTCACGCCCAGCAGCGGCGAGGCCGTGGCGGTGTACACGCCGTTCTCGTCAGCGCGATAGCCGACCAGCGTCGGTCGGACCGCCTGCGATGTCAGGAAGTCCGCGGTGCTGCGGAGCGAACTCGATGCGCTCGACCTCACCTGCGCCTGCGAGGACGCGAACGCCCGCGGCACGATCCCAACGCCGCCCGCCAGCGCGGACGGCAGCGCCTGCCCGGTTGAGACGGCAAACTGGTATTGGATTGCATCCGAGCCGCGGACCCCTGTGCCCGCGAACGCGGATTGGACGGAATCACGCCGGAAGGTGTACAACTCGTTCGAGCCCAGACGGCCGCCGAACTCGTCGCTGGCGCGATAGCCGACGTTGCCGTGGAAGGAGCGCCCGCCGCTCGCGTTTCCGGTGATGACCGCGTTGTTGAAGCGGATCGAGGCATCGAGATCGCGGACGCGCGTGTTCCTGCCACCGGAACCGACCTGCAGGTTGCGGTCGAGTGCCTGCCCATCGCCCAACGCGTTCTGGCCGAGGGCGGAACCGGTCACAGCAAGCACGGTCGTAACGGTCAGGGCGATTCGATTCCTGCGGTCCATAAAGCACCTCCGGAAGGTTCAAACTCTATTGCTTCTACCGACCCGACGCCAGGAGCGCTCGGAATCCGCGCTCGTTGCTGCGTCGCGAACCACCGGTGAAGGCTCCCGGGGCACCGGACAGAGACCTTCTGGGGTGTAAACTCCGGGCATGACGACGGGCGCTCCCTATTTCATCACCACCCCCATCTACTACGTCAACGACCGCCCGCACATCGGGCACTGCTACACCACGGTCGTGGCCGATGTCGCCGCGCGTTTCCAGCGGCTCATCGGGCGCGATGTCTTCTTCCTCACAGGGACCGATGAGCACGCCGACAAGGTCGTAACCTCGGCGGCTGAGCACGGCGTGAGCGCGCAGGAATGGGCCGACCGCAACGCGGGCGCATTCAAGGAGGCCTTCGCGTTCCTTGAATGCACCAACGACGACTTCATCCGAACCACCGAGACGCGCCACCGCGAGAAGGTCGCCGGGTACATACAGCGGTTGCAGAGCACCGGGGCCGTCTACAAGGGCGAGTTCACCGGCTGGTACGATGAGGGCCAGGAGGAGTATGTCACCGACACCGCGGCGAGGGAACACGAGTACAAAAGCCCGATCAACCGCAAGCCGTTGATCAAGCGGACCGAGCCGTGCTATTTCTTCCGGCTGTCGCAATACCAGGGACAACTGCTCGAACTGCTGGAAGGCCGTAGCGACTTCGTGCGCCCCGATGCACGCCGGCAGGAGGTGCTCGGGCGCCTTCGCCCGCCCACGCAACTGCACGATGTGCCCATCTCGCGCCCGGTGACCGACGACCCCGCCTCCCAGTGGGGCATCCGCATCCCCGGCGACGATGCCCACCGCGTATATGTGTGGATCGATGCGCTCTTCAACTACCTCTCCGTCGTGGACACGCCCGAGCGCCGGAAGTACTGGCCCGCGGCGGTCCACCTCATCGGCAAGGACATCCTCTGGTTCCACGCGGTCATCTGGCCGGCGATGCTGCTGGCGCTGGGCGAGCCTTTGCCACGAACGGTCTTCGGGCACGGCTGGTGGATCGCCGAGGGCCAGAAGATGAGCAAATCGCTGGGCAACTTCATCGACCTTGAAAGGGTGAGGGCATATGCCTCCCGGTACAGCCTCGATGCGCTGCGCTGGTTCCTGGCGACGCAAGGCCCGCTCACCGGGAACGATGCGGACTTCAGCCATGCAAAGTTCGTCGAGACCTACAACGCCGACCTTGCCAACGGCATCGGCAACTGCGCCTCGCGCGTGTCGAACATGATCGAGAAGTATTTCGACGGCAAGGTCCCCGATCCACAGGGTGTGAGCACGCTGGCCCACCACGATTGGCCGCGGATTGTGCAGGGGCTGGTGATCGGCGCGGACGGGGCTGTGCATCAGGCGGAGCGGTTCCACATCAACGATGCGCTCCGCGCGCCGCTCGAGTTGATCCGCAAGATCGACGGGTACATCAACGACACGGCGCCGTTCAAACTCGCCAAGCATGTGGATGTGGACCCGCTCAAGAAACGCGAGTTGGCCGCGATTCTGTACCACTGTGCCGAGGCGATCCGCATCGCGGCGTACCTCTTCTGGCCCGCCATGCCGGGGAAGATGGACGACCTGCTGACGCGCTGGGGATGCCCGACAGGCACGCGGGCTGTGGCGGACAAACTTCGCCTCGCCGACCTGACATTGTGGGCCGGGCCGCACGGCCTGGTGCCGGGCGCTCCCCTGCGCAAGGGCGACACGGGCCTGTTCAACCGCGCGGATGTGGCGGAGCCGGTGCCGGGTGGGATGTGAACTTCGCGAAAGAACATCGAGCCCGGAGCGCGAGCGACGGGGTTCACGGCGTCAAAGCGTTTTCGCTGCGCTGATCCCGGATGACGCTTCAATCCGCTGCCCCCAATCCATTCGCTTGCGCTCGGGGCTCTGAAGAAGACCCTCGCCGCGCACCATCCGCACCCACCGCGCAAGCGCCATCACCGGGAAGTAGTGCCGGTACATGTTGTACCGCAGGTAGAACACCTCGGGGAAGCCGGTCCCGGTGAACCAGTGCTCGGCCCACGACCCCGCGCTGTCGTGCATGAAGTCTTGCTCGGCACGCCTGCTCGCGCCGGGATCTTCGAGGGTCGCCACCGCGTCGTTTCCGCCCGCGACCGAGACGCCCCGCTTGAAACTTGCTTTGTCCTCCACCAGTTGATGATCGCACAGCCACGCCGCCGCGCGCCGGCACGCCGCGTGATCCGCCGGCAACCCGTACAGCAGGCCCATCAGGCCCCACGCGGTCTGGCTGGCCGTGCTGGGGCCGCGGCCGGCGAGCGCGCGGTCAACGTACGAGTTCGCGCTCTCTCCGAATCCGCCGTCGATGTTCTGCGCTCGCACCACCCACTCGACCGCGCGGCACACCACCGGCTCATCGGACGCAAAGCCCGCGTACACCAGCCCGCCGAGGGCCTGCCAGGTGCCGTAGAGGTAGTTCACCCCCCACCTGCCCCACCAGCAGCCGCCCGGTTCCTGCTCCGCGAGCAGGTACCGCACCGCCGCGCGGACCTTCGGATGATGGGGCGAGATGCCGCACGTCACCAGCGCCTCGATCGTCCGCCCGGTGATGTCGGCGCACGAGGGGTCCTGCATCGCGTTGTGGTCCGCGAATGGGATCGCCTCCATCCATGGCCGGGCCTGCGTCCGATCGAACGCCGCCCATCCGCCGTCATCGTTCTGCATCGCGAGCAGCCACCGCACCGACCTCGCGACCGTATCTCGGATGATTGCATCGGCTTGGGTTTGCTGCTTTGCTGCTTTGCCGTTCTGCTGCCATTCCGTCGCTCGCCACAGCGCTTTCGCCACCATTGCGGTGTCGTCGTTGTCCGGGTACCACTCGTTGCGGTACTCGAACGCCCACGCCGCGGCTCCATTTCCTGGATTCACTGTCCCCAGCGCCACAGCGCGATCCTCCGGCCGCACGTTCCGCGCCCAGTCCCCGTTCATCTTCACCTGATGCTCGATGAGCCAGTCGCACACGCGCGCGACCCGCGCATCGCACGTTCCCAAGCCCGCCTCGGTGAGGGCGTACAGCGCGATTCCCGTGTCCCACACCGGCGAGAAGCACGGCTGGAGACGGATATGAATCTGCTTCGAGTCTTTGGTGGGCCGGCACTCCGTGCCTGTGGCCCTCGCACCATTCGTGCTCGTCTCACGCGTGCAGTCGGTTTCCGCTGCTACTCCCGCCCCATTCGCATTCGTCGTCCCCTCGACACAGAAGTCGTCGAGGTCGCGCTCCGCCCGCACCATCACCGCGTGCTCGCGCGCGTACCCAAGCGCGGTGAACGCGACCTGCAGGTACACCATCGGCGGGAAGATCGCCCCCAGCCCTTCCGTCGTCTCGGGTCGCACGCGGTCCAGAATCCACTGCTCCGCCTCTCGCAGCGCGCGTGCTCGCAGCGGCATGATTCTCAACCGCTGCGCCAGTTTGAGCAGTTTGTCACACGCCAGGAAGAAGTTCTCCCAGCACACCGGCTCATCGCGCTCCCATTCCTTGCTCAGGCGCCTCTGAAACGTGCTGTCGATGAACAACTCGCCGATCCCCCACTCATTCGGGATCGCTCGCACAGGGCGCAGCGCCGAGCAGATCGCCAGCGGCAGGAGCATCGTCCGCGTCCACGCCGCGACCTTGTCCATGTGGAACGGGAACCATCGCGGCAGCAGCACGATCTCGGGCGGGATCGACGGGCACGCGTCCCAACTCACCTGCCCCAGGCACGCGAGATAGAACGTGCTGAAGGTATTGCACTTTTCCGCGCCCCCCAGCCCCATGATCGCCGCGCGCGCCCGACGCATGTGCGGCGCCTCGAACGCATCGCCGAAGCACTTGAGCGCGAGATACGCCTTCACGCACGCGGAAACGTCCGGCCCGCTCCCGGGGTATTGCCCCCAGGTGCCATCGGCCCGCTGCGACATCCGCAGATGGTCCGCGATCCGCAGCAGCGTCGGCCGCCCGACGCGGTGCTGCCCCGGCCCCGAACCCTCGGCGTCGTTCTCCTGACCGAGGATCAACTTCATCAGCAGATACTCGCTCGACAGGATCGAGTCGCCCTCGAGTTCCGCGCACCAGTGCAGCGGCCCGCTCGCCTGGCCTGTCCCGGCGCGTGCGGATTCGTCCTGCGCGGCCGCCGCGCCCCACCGCTGCTCGTCCGTCCGCAACTTCGCCAGCAGCGCCTTGACCGCCGCGTCGAGTGCGTCCGCTGCGCGCTCTTCGAGCGACATTGCGGCCTGATCGGCCCGATCCCCCAGGCGTTCAAATGCAATCGTCGTCATCGGACACCCTGGAGAGGTCTGTGTACCGCACCCCAACGCGTTGCTGGAGGGCTCTCTTCACACCCTGACGGTACGGTTCGAACACCGTTCGTTCCATTTACGCTGGTCCTATGCCGCAAGGTATCCCTGCTGCGATTCCGGCAACGCCCACTTGTGTGTGACGGTCGGAGCCGGCTGCGGTAGACTCAGCCGATGGCAAAACCGCGAACACTTGGGCCGGGAACCAGCACTCGGCATCGACTTCGCGCTCTCTGGTTTGTTCCGGCGCTCGTGACAGCCCTCTGGATCGTTCCGAGCACGCGATACACGGGGGGCTGGCAGCGAGGCACGTTGACCAGCCACCAGCAAACCATTTTTGTCGGATACGGAACTCTCGTTTTGGCCTGGGGCGGAGGGAAGTGGGCGACGGTGGGAGACACCACCTTTGGCGGCTACACGACCGACGGATTCACGTTCTGGGATCTGGGTGGCCTCCGTGCGTTCTGGTGGCGCCCCCATCACTTTGGCGACCAGCTCTTCATCCCGCTCTGGCTCATCGCGATCACGCTCGCCCTGCCGCCCGCCTACCTCGAGTACCGCAGGCGGAAGAAACCTCAACCCGGTTGCTGCGTGAAGTGCGGCTACGACCGCGCGGGACTTGCTCCGGATGCCAAGTGCCCCGAATGCGGACGCACGGCCTGACCCCTTGCCGCTAGGCCACCAATCAGCCCGGGCAACCTCAGTCTGCTTTCGATCTGCTTCAACTGTGTCCACTCCCGATCCGGCCTCATCCGTGCCGATCCGTTGCTCGGCTCTGATCTGCGTTCCTCTGCGTCTATCTGCGGCCGCCTCCGACCCGCGCTGCGCCCGGCACTGCCCGCCTCGCTTCCGCCATCGACCCCTCTAGCACGACCTCCAGCGCATCAATGAACCGGTTCGGCCCGATCCGCCCAAGCCCTCCCGCCGCCGCGGCGGCAACCACCGCGCGGTCGCGCCACTGCGGCTCCATCGCCCTCGCGAGGGCCCGCTCCCACGGGGCGTGCGGCGGTTCGACCCCGTCGTGACGCACGAGCGCGCCCGGGTCACCAAGGCCGGGCAGACTCTCGATGAGTTCCGCCCCCGACGCACCATCGGCCGCGAGCACGGGCTTCCCCAGACGGAGCGCATCGGCGGCGAAGCGTCCCGAAGCACCCATCAGGAAAGGGTCGGGGATCAACGCCGGCGGGAGCAGCGCGACATCGCACGCGGCCAGAGCGCCCTCGACGCTCGCCGTCGTGCCCAGCACCCGCACCCATTCCGCCGCTGCTGCGCGAACCCCGGCATCGTGCGCATGAAAGGCATCCCGCGCCAGAACGCCGACGATCAAGTTGCCCTGCCGCCCCGTGCGGCCCAGCCGCTCGTTGACCAGGCGGGCGGCCTCGAAGATCGGCGACAGCGATCCTCCCACCAGCCCCACGCAAGATGCCAGCGCGAACGTGTCGGAGGCACCAACATCTGCCGCAACGCGGAGGCGCACGCGCCACCCCTCGCGCTGAGCATCATCCCGTGCTTCGGTTGACGCCACGAACGGCAGCGCGACCACGCGCGTGTCGAGACGATGCCCGGCCAGCGCCGCCTTGGCGCAGCCCGCGGCCTCGGCCCCGAACACTGCCACGCGCGAGGGCCTCCGTCCACCCGAACCTCGCGGCCACGGCCTGCTCGCCTCCAACGCGCGCGCCCGCAGCACCCCGGGGTGCTTGTACAGCCACTTGCCAAGCCCGACCGGACCGAGGGCCCGCGCGACGCTCTCGATCCACGCCGACGCGGACGGACCCAGCGGCATCCACACATCACCCCACGCCAGTCGCGAGGTCGAGAGCACGACGTCCGGCCCGCTGCCCGCGATCACCACCCGCGTCCACGATGCAAACCCGGTCGGCCAGTCCGTCCCGTTCTGGTCGTACTCGCCCATCGCGATGATGCGCGCGGGCGCGAAGTACGCCGCTTCGTCGGCGCTGATGCACGCGAGCGTGACCTCGTGCCCGCGCGAGGCCAGGCCGCGGCAGACCTGCCCGAGCAATCCCGCGTGCGACCAGCGTGTCGCGTCGAGCCTCCCACCGATGATGAGAATCTTCACGCGCTGCCCCCCGCGCCTGGAGACTGGCGCGTGACCTTTGCGCGGGCCCCGATCGCCTCGCGCGGCCGGCGCGCCATGCACAGCGCGACCAGCACCCAAAGCCAGTACGCCGTCTGCTGGTTGACGTGGATCGAGTCGAACAACCCGGCGCACACCAGGCCCACCATCGCCAGTGCAGGACCCGCGTCGTAGCCTCGGGTGGGTCGGCACTCCGTGCCGGCTGCACCGGCCGTCTCGCGCATCCCATTCATCACGCACACCACCACTAGCGCCACCATGATCCCGAGTCCCACAACACCTGTTGTCGCAGCGGCGTGCAGGAACCACGAGTGCGCATGGCCGTGAGGGAGGAGCGGCGACGCCTCGATTCCTGTCTCGGGCTCCGATTGCTCCTGCATCTTCCCCTGCACCCACGGGCTGTAGCCCCCCCCACCCACGCCGCGGATGGGGTGTGCCGCGACCGCGCGCACCCCCCAGCCCCACATGGTCAGTCGCGCACCCGTGAATGTGGAGTAATCCCCATGCTCAACTGCGCGCGTCAGTTCTTCTCGCGCCTCTCCAACACGCTTCGTGATCGTCTCTCCTGCGGCAAACCACACGGCCGCGCCGCACAGCACCACCACCAGCGCCGCAGCGATGACCATTCGTGAACTACCGAAGGACCGCTCGGCCGCAGTCGGTGTCTGCCCACGCACCGCACGCCATCCCGCGATCATCACCGCAACCCCGATCACTCCCGCAGCGCCGATCCACGCCCCGCGCGTCCCGGTCGCCGCGATCGCGATGAGCGTCGCCGCGCTCAGGACCCCGCCGACGATGCGCTCGCTCACTGATCGCCCCAGCGACAGACCCGCCATGTGCAGACCGAGGGCTGCGCACAGCACCGAGCCGCCGACCACCGGGTCCCACCAGCCGCTGTTGCGGTCCTCCAGCCGCGGCCACACCAGCCACGGAATCTCCGCCGCGATGCCGATCGCGTGCGCCACTTGCGACAGGTTGCCGCACAGCGCGCCCAGCGCGAGCGCGCCGACCAGCCATCGCCGCTCGTTCATCACGGGCCACAGCGCGGGGATGAGCAGCGCGTACCGAGCCACTCCCCACTCCGCGAGCCACTGCTGCCCCGTGCCCGCCGTCCACGCGAGCGATAACGCGGCCCAAAGCACCCACGCCAGCGCGAGTCGCGCGGGCCACTCCCACACGAGCGGTCCTAGCACGCGGTGGTGCGAGAGCATCCGCACGGCGAAGCACACCGTCACGGGCCACCAAGCCCACTCCAGCCATGTCGTCGGGAACGCCGCGAGGAAGCACGCGGGGAGCGCGAAAAGAACGTGGATGCCGTGCCCGAGCGGGTCGCGCGCCTTCAGCCCGGCAAAGAGCGAATCGACCTCCACCTGGGATTGGCGCTTCCATGCCATGGGCGGGCATCATCGCGGGTCTGGCGGTGATCCGCCACTCGGACGGCGCACGGGGCGCCGGAATCTCCCGACGAACCGCCCGTACGTCCCAAGGCGGCCGCTTGAACCGCAATATCGTGAACAAATACCGAATATCCAAACATTCCGTCACCGCGCGTCGAATACAGTGGTAGAACATCGAGACCGGGTCACCGTTTCGGCCATCGATTCCTCGGGAGAACTCCATGAACGACATCCGGCGTGTAGTCCGTGCCGCGGCCTGGCGAGTGGGCGCGAGCGCGTACATCCGCAACCTGGTCGTCCTGCTCGCGATCGCGCTCATCGGCCTGATGGGCCTGCGCGTTGCCGAGCAACTCTTCGCCTTCACCGGCGATCAACTGCCTAGCGGAGGCATGTGGAAACAGATAGCGATCTGGACAGGCGCGGGCACGGCCGCGCTCGCGCTCCTGTGGACCCTCGTCACGCTGGCCGACAAGAAAGCGGTTGCGCGGCAGGTCGATGAGGGTGCCAACCTCAAGGAAGCGCTCAGCACCGCGATGTACATCGAGAACGCGACCGACCCGTGGTCCAAGGCCACCGTCGAGTCCGCGACACGCTCGGCGCGGGGCGTGCGGCTCTCGCAGGCCGTGCCCATCCAGCCACCACGATTCTGGCCTGTGCCCCTTGCACTCGGTCTTGCGCTCGCTGTCGTGTTTCTCGCCCTGCCGCGGATGGACGTGATGGGGTGGTACAAGACCGCGACCGCCAAGAAGGAAGACGAGCGCAGGACCATCGAGGTCAAGGCGCAGGTGGACGACGCGAAGAAGAAGATGGACGAGATGGTGAACAAGTTGGGACTGGACCCCGAGGTGCCCGATGCCAACCCGGAGGCCGAGAAGCCCGAGCCGACCGACCCCGAGGCGATCCGTCGCGCGGCCGTGAAGGAACTCACCAAACTCTCCGACCGCCTTGAGCAACTCAAGCAGGGCGACAAGGGCCAGAAACTCGAGGCTCTGAAGAACAAACTCGAAGGTCTGCAGAAGCCCGGCGAGGAACTCGCGGACCTCTCCAAGGCCCTTCAGGCGGGCGATTTCAAGCAGGCCAAGGCCGAGTTGATGAAACTCCAGGAAAAAGCGTCCTCCGGCAACATGAGCGAGGAGGACAAGAAGAAACTCGCCGAGCAGTTCGAGAAACTCGCCGAGCAGATGGAAAAACTGGCCCAGAACAAGGAAGAACTCGAGAAGAAACTCTCCGAGGCGGGTCTTGATCCCAAACTCGCCCAGGCTTCGCCAGAGGAACTGAAGAAGGCCCTCGACAGCGCCAAGAACCTCTCCGAGGAGCAGAAGAAGAAACTCCAGGACGCGGCCAAGAGCCAGAGCGAGTGCGAGAGCGCCATGGAGAGCATGGCCGGCGCGTGCCAGAAGGCGGGCGAGTCGCTCGCCGAGGAGGGCGAGAAGGGCGAGGGCTCCAAGGGCGGCGAGATGGGCGAGATGGGCGAGCAACTCTCTGAACTCGAGCAACTCGCGATGGACATGGAGATGACCGATGCCGCGCTCTCCGAGTGCAAGTCGCAGATGCAATCGCTGTGCAAGGGCGAGGGCCAGTGCGAGGGCATGGGCGAGTGTGAGGGCGGCATGGAGGGCAACAAGCCCTGGGCGCCCGGCTATTCCCAACAGGCGGGGGGCAAGGGTCGCGGCGGACCCGGACGCGCCGACGGCGGTCAGGCGGGCGAGGCCGCGGCGGACTTTGACACCGTGAAGAAGAAAGCCATCGGCGCGCAGGGCCAGGGACCGATCGTCGGCTCGCGCCTCGTCGAGGGCGAGAGCATCAAGGGCGAGTCGAGGGCGGCATTCTCGCAGGTGGTCGCCGCGGCGGACCAGTCCGCGACGGAGGCCATCGAGCAGAACACCATCCCGCGCGAGTTCCACGAGGCGATCAAGTCGTATTTCGGCACGTTGAAGGAGAAGTCCGGCGGGCCGCCGGTCGTTCCGGCTAAGACTGCCGAGGATGCGGCGAAGCCGAAGTGATCAACTTATCATGGGTCCTATGAGACCTATGAGTCCAATGCGACCTATGGCTGTGTGTCTTTCACGCCGCGCTTTCAACACCGCCGCTTGCGCAGGCCTTGCCGTCCTGGCACTGCCCGGCGCACGCGCTTCGGCCCGCCTGCTCGATGAGCCGCATGTCATCTGTTACACGTCCGCCGACTCGGTGTACGCCAAGGTGCTCTTCGCGAAGTTCACCAAGGCCACGGGCATCCGCGTCGACGCTGTCTTTGACACCGAGGCCACGAAGACCACCGGCCTTGTGCAGCGGTTGCTGAACGAGAAGGACTCGACCGCCGCGAATCGCGCCGATGTGTGGTGGTCCAGCGAGCCGTTCGGGACCATCAAACTTGCCCGGTCGGGCGTGCTTGGCGAGTTCACCGCGCCGCGCGCAGAAGCACAGATGAAGCCCCACGGGGCCTGGCCCGCCAATCTGCGAGCCGCGGACAGTTCATGGTACGGGTTCGGCAGCCGCGCTCGTGTGATCGTCTACAACACGAAGTTCGTGACAGCGGCCGATGCGCCGCGCCGACCGGGCCAGTTGCTTCGTCCGGCGCTCAAGGACCGTGTCGCCATCGCGAGGCCGCAGTTCGGTACGACCCGCGGCCACTTTGCGGCGCTGGTCTACAGGTTCGACGAGGAGCCTTTCGAGACGTGGCTGACCTCGCTCAAGGCTCATGGCGTGCGGTTGATGGATGGGAATGCGTCGGTTGTGGCCGCAGTGGCGCGCGGCGAGTGCCGCGTCGGGCTGACCGACACCGACGATGTCTACGCGGGTCAGCGCGAGGGGTGGCCGGTGGCGATCTCGTGGGAGGAGCAACTCACGCGCGTTCTGCGCGCCGATGAGCCGGGCATTCCGGTGGGTGCAGACCTCCCGGGGATGGGGTCGATGCTCATCCCCAACACGGTTGGGATGGTGAAGGGCGGCCGGAATCGGGCCGCGGCGGTCGAACTTGTGGAATACCTGCTTTCACCGGCGGCCCAACGATCGCTGGCGCAGACGGACTCGCGCAACACGCCCGTTGACCCCGACGTCCGTAAGGAGTTTGCGCAGTACGACGTGCAGAACGCCGGGGAACTCGACCTTGTCAAGGTTGCCGACAAGATCGACGCGGCGATGGCCATCTGCTCGCGCGTGCTGGGTGCCTGACCGGAAGCAGCAGAGCAGCACATCAGCAAATGCTCAAATCCGAGCCCCCAAGCGTGGCTTCATCTGCTGCTTTGTTTCATTGCTGGTTTGCTCACGCGCCAACCCTCGCCCCCGTCGCCCTCGTCCGCACGCTGTCGAGCACGTTCATGAAGTTGATGTACGAGTCGTACGGCGAGTCGTACGGCGAGAAGTACTTGTGGACGTCCCCGTCCGCCCAGTACTTCGTACACATGTAGTAGAAGTGGTCGCTGGTGGTGAGTTTCCGCCAGTCCTCCAGCAGGAACGCCGCCTCCTTCAACTCGTGCTCGGCCTCGGGTGACGGGCTCTTGCCCTGCGTTGCCGCCGCCGCGGCCAGCCGCTCCTTGATCGGGCGCTCCAGCCGGTACGTCTCCTGCAGGGCGTTGGACTGCATCGAGTTTCCCAGCCACGCCGTCAGGTCGCGCTCCGTGTCCGCCCACGAGATCATGTGTGGCACGTCGTAGACGCCCACCGGCTCAAACTGCGTGAGCGCCTCTGTCGGTGTGTTGAAGTGGTTGTGCCCGGGGTTCGCGTCGAACACCTTCTCCGGCAACGCATCGAGGAACTTGAAGATCCCCGTGTCCACCCACTGGTGCTCGCCGAAGGTCTCGTAGTCCATGAACAGGTTGCAGAGGTAGCCGTCGCCGTTGATGTTGTTCACCCACTTGGCGAACTTCTCGGCCGAGAGCGGCCACTCCGCCCAGCCGCGGTTGCTGAAGCGGAACGCGATGTCGTCGCTCAGGCGATAGTTCTTCAAGAGGAGGCCGAAGGGCTTGCCGTGCGGGCCGGTGCCAGTGTGCGGCGGGCGGTAGACATAGTTTGGCGACCTGAAGCCGAGGATCGGGTCGGTCCCCTCGCAGATCGCGCCCATGAACCGCTTCCTGGGGTTCTTGGGGTCCGCGCCCGGCAGGCCCTCATCCGTCATCGAATGCACGAAATGCGCCAGGTCGTTGTTGTAGATCAACTCGGTGTTGCGGAAGACCTTGGGCGTCTGCCCGAAGAGTTCCTGGATGCGCAGCGTGTGCCTGTTCACCTGCTCGGTGAACTCCTGGCGCGAGTACAGGAAACTCAGCGAGTGGTTGTACGTCTCGCCGATGAACTCGCAGCAGCCCGTGTCGGCCAGGCGCTTGTAGATGTCCAGCACATCCGGGCAGAACTCGGCCATCTGGTCGAGCACCACACCCGTGATCGCGTACGACACCTTGAAGCGGCCCTTGTGCCGCTTGACGAGGTCCAGGATCATCGTGGTCGCGGGGCGGTAGCACTTGTCCGCGACGCGCCGGCAGATGTCCCCGTTCTTCTGGGTGTCGAAGTAGAAGTGCGAGGAATCAAACACCGTGTAGCGGTTCAGGCGGAAGGGCTGGTG